>NZ_JBEYZD010000014.1:0-154617 GCF_040645895.1 Streptomyces olindensis
CCCAGCCGAGGGAGCTGAGCGAGGAGTGCGCGAGGAGGGTCTCGCCGGGCCGCACCGGCACGGCGCGTGACGCGGAGCGCACACCGGCACGGCACCCGACGGGGAGCCGCACACCGGCACGGCGCGTGACGCGGAGCCGCACACCGGCACGGCACCCGACGGGGAGCCGCACATCGGCACGGCGCGTGACGCGGAGCCGCACACCGGCACGGCACCCGACGGGGAGCCGCACACCGGCACGGCGCGTGACGCGGAGCGCACACCGGCACGGCACCCGACGGGGAGCCGCACATCGGCACGGCGCTCTCCCGGCACGCCGTGGGGTCTGCCGCCCGGCACGCCGTGGAGCTGTCGCCCAGCACGCCGTGGGGCTGTCCGCCCGGCAGGCCCTACGCGCGTGCCTCGCCCCGCCCTGGAGCGGTGGGCCGGTCGCGGAAGCGGTAGCGGCGTTCGGGCCGGCCCGCGACGCCGTAGCGCAGGGACACCTCCACGCGGCCGACGGTGTGGAAGTGCTCCAGGTACCGGCGCGCGCTCACGCGGGAAACCCCGGTCAGGGCCGCGCACTCGGTGGCGGACAGGGTGTCGTCCGCCGCGCGCAGGGCCCGCTCGACCAGCTCGGCGGTCTCCACGCTCATGCCCTTGGGCAGGGCCGCGGCCGCCGAGGCCGGTCCGGCCGCGCCGGCCAGCACCCGGTCGACGTCCGCCTGGTTGCGCACGACCGTGCCCAGCAGCCGGCCGCGCCGGTCGGCGTAGCGCTCCAGCCGGGCGCGCAGTTCCTCGGAGTCGAAGGGCTTGAGGAGGTAGTCGACGACGCCGTGCCGCACGGCGCCGCGGACGGTCTCGGCCTCCCGGGCGGCGCTGACCACCATGACGTCGCAGTCGTGGCCGGCGGTCCGCAGCCGGGGGATGACGTCCAGGCCGAAGATGTCCGGCAGGTGCAGATCGAGCAGGACCAGGTCGGGGCGCAGCTCGTCCACGGCGGTGACGGCCTGCTCCCCGCTGCCGGCGACACCGACGACGCGGAACGGCTCCACGCGCTCGACGAAGGCGCGGTGGACCTTGGCCACCATGAAGTCGTCGTCGACCACGAGGACGTCGATCATCCCGGACGTCCCGGGCTCGCTGGTCATCGGGGTCCGCTCCTTCCGCGCCGGGGCCGCCCATCATGGCGTCCACCTGCGGCGAAGGAAAGAGACGTGCACGGCGGGGCCCGCCGGCCAGGCAGGACACCCCCGGTTCCGGCGACCGCAAAGACCAAAACCTCCGTTGGTTCCGCAAGAGAGACAGCCCGTCGGCGTCCGGTGCAGCATGTGGCCCACCTCACCCTCCCCCACAGGGCCTTTACCTACCCGCATCGACGTACCGACAGGTGGTGGCACTCGTGCGCCTGCGCACTCCCCTCGCCCTGCTCGGGGCCGCCGTGCTCGTGCTCGTCGGTCCGCCGCTGGTGACCACCGGCAGCGGCACCGAGACCGGCACACAGATCCCGGGCCTGCGTTTCATGGTCCCCAACACGCCCGGCGGCGGCTACGACATCACGGCCCGGACGGCCGCGAAGAACGCCGAGGACGCCGGACTGACCCACAACATCGAGGTGTTCAACCTGCCCGGCGCCGGCGGCACGGTGGGCCTGAGCCGGCTGGTGAGCGAGCACGGCAACGGCAAGCTCGCCATGTCCATGGGCCTCGGAGTCGTGGGCGCCGTCCGCTCCAACGACGCGCCGAAGACACTCGGCGACACCACGCCGATCGCCCGGCTCACCGAGGAGCAGGACGTCGTCGTGGTCGCGAAGGACTCCCCGTACAAGACGATCGACGACCTGATCGGCGCCTGGAAGGAGAACCCGGGCAAGCTGCCGGTCGGCGGCGGCTCCTCCCCCGGCGGCCCCGACCACCTCGCGCCGATGCTGATGGCCCGGGCCGCCGGCATCCCCCCGAAGCAGGTCAACTACATCCCCTTCGACGGCGGCGGCGAGCTGCTCGCCTCGATCCTCGGCAACAAGGTCGCCTTCGGTGTCTCCGGTGTCGGCGAGTACCTGGACCAGATCAAGGCGGGCGAGCTGCGCCTCCTCGCGGTCACCGGCCCGGAGCGCGTCGAGGGGCTGGACGCGCCCACGCTGAAGGACGCGGGCTACGACGTGAACTTCACCAACTGGCGCGGCATCGTCGCCCCGCCCGGTCTGTCCGACGGCGAGCGGGACAAGCTCGTGCGGCTGATCGAGGAGCTGCACGACTCGGACGAGTGGCGCAAGTCCCTGGAGCAGAACGGCTGGGACGACGCCTTCCTCACGGGCGAGGAGTTCGGCGCGTTCCTCGACGCCGAGGACAAGCGCGTGGTTTCGGTGCTGAAGGAGCTGGGACTGTGACGACGCAGACCACCGACATTCCCCCCGCGCAGGGCGACGAGAAGCGCTCGTGGCTGCGGGAGCACTCCGAGCTCGGCGTGTGCGCGCTGCTGCTGGCACTGGGCGTGCTCGTCCTCACGGACGCGCTCACCATGGACGTCGACATCGCCCAGCGCGGCCCGGTCGGCCCGAAGACCGTGCCGGTCGTGGTCGGCGCCGGCCTGCTGGTGATCGCCGCGCTGCTCGCCCTGGACGTGCTGCGCGGCGGCCGGGGCCAGGCCGAGACCGGCGAGGACGTCGACCTGTCGGAGCCCGCCGACTGGCGCACCGTGCTGCTGCTGGCCGGGGTGTTCCTCGGCGCGGCCGTGCTGATCGAGCCGCTCGGATTCCCCGTCGCGGGCGCGCTGCTGTTCTGGGGCGCGGCGTTCGCGCTCGGCAGCCGCAGGCTCGACCGCGACCCGCTCATCGCGGCCGGGCTCTCCCTGGTCACCTACACCGTCTTCAACAACCTGCTCGGAGTGCCCCTGCCCGGCGGTCCGCTGATGGGAGTGCTGTGACATGGATGCCTTCAACTCCCTTCTGGACGGCTTCGGTACGGCCCTCACCCCGATCAACCTGCTGTGGGCCGTCATCGGCGTGCTGCTCGGCACGGCGATCGGCGTGCTGCCCGGCATCGGCCCGGCGATGGCGGTCGCGCTGCTGCTGCCGGTGACGTACGGGCTCGATCCGACCGGCGCGTTCATCATGTTCGCGGGCATCTACTACGGCGCGATGTTCGGCGGCTCGACCACCTCCATCCTGCTCAACACGCCCGGCGAGAGCGCGGCGGTGGTGGCGGCCATGGAGGGCAACCCCATGGCCAAGTCCGGGCGCGGCGCGCAGGCCCTCGCGGCGGCCGCCGTCGGGCACTTCGCGGGCGGCCTGATCGGCACGATCCTGCTGGTCGCGCTGGCGCCGACGGTCGCCGAACTGGCCGTGGACATCGGCGCGCCGGACTACTTCGCCATCATGGTGCTGGCGTTCATCGCGGTGACGTCGGTGCTGGGTTCGTCCCGGGTCCGGGGCATGGCGTCCCTGCTGATCGGCCTGACGCTCGGCCTGGTGGGCCTGGACCAGATGACCGGCCAGCAGCGGCTCACCTTCGGCTCGCTGCAACTCGCCGACGGCATCGACGTCGTCATCGTCGCGGTCGGTCTCTTCGCGATCGGCGAGGCCCTGTGGGTCGCCGCGCACCTGCGGCGCAGGCCGCCCGAGCCGATCCCGGTGGGCCGGCCGTGGCTGGGGCGCGGGGATGTGAACCGGACCTGGAAGTCGTGGCTGCGCGGCCCGTTCATCGGGTTCCCGTTCGGCGCCATCCCGGCGGGCGGCGCGGAGATTCCCACCTTCCTGTCGTACGTGACGGAGAAGCGCCTGTCGAAGCACAAGGACGAGTGGGGCAAGGGCGCCATCGAGGGCGTCGCGGGGCCGGAGTCGGCGGCGTCGGCCTCGGCGGCGGGCACGCTGGTGTCGATGCTGACCCTGGGCCTGCCGACCACGGCGGTCGCGGCCGTGATGCTGGCCGCGTTCCAGCAGTACGGCATCCAGCCCGGCCCGCTCCTCTTCGAGCGCGAACCGGACCTGGTGTGGGGCCTGATCGCCTCCCTGTTCGTCGGCATGGTGCTGCTGCTGGCGCTCAACCTGCCGCTGGCGCCGGTCTGGGCGAAGCTGCTGCGCATCCCGCGGCCGTACCTGTACGCGGGGATCCTGTTCTTCGCGGCGGTCGGCGCCTACGCGGTCGGCGGTGAGGTGATCGACCTGGTGATCCTGCTGATCATCGGCCTGATCGGGTTCGGCATGCGCCGCTACGGGCTGCCCGTGCTGCCCGCCGTCATCGGCGTGATCCTCGGCCCGAACGCCGAGCAGCAGCTGCGGCGTGCCCTGCAGATCAGCGACGGCAGCGTCACCGGGCTGGTCAACACGCCGTTCGCGGTGACGGTGTACGCGGTGATCGTGCTGCTGCTGGCCTGGCCGCTGGTGAGGAAGGCGGTGACGCGGAGCCGCGCCGCGGCCTGACCCGGTCAACGCGGCACCCGCTCCCGGGTGCCGTCCGGGAAGCGGATCTCCACCTCTCCGGCCCCGGTGACCCGTACGCGCGTTCCTGAACCGCGCGCGTGCGGGTCGCCGTCGTTCATCCGCGGGTCGGCGCTCAGCACGACGAGGGTCACCAGCAGGTGGGTGCCGCCCGGGTGGGCGGGCAGCGTGAGGTGCGGGGTCGCCGAGTGGTGGCCGTGGGCGTTGGTGCCGGCCCTGTGCGCCACGGCCGTTACGGCGTCCCGCCACCCGTGCAGGCCGACGAGCGTGCTGGTCAGTCCGTCCGCGCGGCGGGCCAGGGCCCAGCCGGGGCCGGTGCGCGCGGTGGGCGGCCCGGCGTCGTCGGCGACGGCCCAGCCGCCCTCGCGCACGGGCGTGCCGGGCGGTGCGTCGACGCGGTGCACGCGCACCTCCCACGGGCCGTGCACGACGCTGACCGTCTCGACGCGGTGGCCTTCGGCGCCGCCCGGGAGCACGGCCCGGTGCCAGGACGCGGCCCGGTCGCCCGCGACGCCCAGGGGGTGGATGCGGCCGCGCGGGCTGGGCGTGCCGTCGGGGGCGAGCAGAGCGATGTGGTTGTCGGGGGCGCGGTCCCCCGGCGTCTCGGGGGCCGTCGCGCTGGAGTAGGCGAGCCGGGCGTAGTGCGGGCTGTCCTGGGCCGTGGCGGGCGGAGGCGGCAGCCGGTCGCTGCCGTGGTTGACGAGCCGTACGATCCCGTCGGCCGCGGTGGAGTGCAGCAGCCAGCCGGGGGCCGGTAACGCGAGGCGTACGTCGGCCGTCTCGACCGGGCCGGGTTCCTCGGGGGCGGTCCACACCGGGTGGTCCGCCGGCAGGAGCAGGCCGAGGAAGGCCTTGCTCGCCCAGTACGGGGAGGCCGGGCCCGAGTACCGCTGGGTGACCGGGAGGAACGGCCCGTACCAGCCGAGGGTGAGCAGTCCCTCGGCGTCGGGCACGCCGCGCTCGGCGAAGTGCTTCAGCGCGCCGGAGGCGAGGCGGCGGGTGCGGCCGGGGGGCAGCGGGGTGGCGTCGGCGAGGGCGCCCGCCCACAGGGGCGCCGTCGTGGCGAACCGGTAGGTGAGGGAGCGGCCCTGGTGGACCGGTGCGCCGTCGCCGCCGAAGAAGTGCTGGTGGTCGTGGAGGAACGACCGCAGGCGCGCCCGGTGTTCCGCGACCGGCCGGGGGTCGGCGCGCGGCCCGGCGATGCGGGCCCACAGGACCGGGTACAGGTGCAGGGCCCAGGCGTTGTAGTAGTCGAACTTGCGGCCGTCGCCGTCGGTGTACCAGCCGTCGCCCCGGTACCAGTCCTCCAGGCGGGCCAGGCCCGCGTCGATCTCGGAGCGGCTGTGCGGGGCGCCGACGGAGGCGAGGAACTCCTCGGTGATGACCTGGAACAGCCGCCAGTTGGAGTCGTTGACGACCGCTCCGACGAAGCCGCCCAGCCAGTCGGCGACCCGCTGCCGTACGCGGTCGTCGAGCCGGTCCCAGATCCAGGGGCGCGTCTCGTGCAGGGCGATCGCGACGGAGGCGGCCTCGACCATGGGCTGGCCCCGGTCGGTGATGGGCGGCCAGCGGTCGGGGCCGTGCGGGTCGGTGCCGGCCGCGAGTCCGGCGGCGTACCGCTCGATCAGGTCGGGCCGCTGCCCGCCCGATCCGGCGATGCGGAAGGCGGCCAGCAGGAAGGAGCGGGCGAAGCCCTCCAGTCCGTCGGACCAGGGCCCGGAGTGGCTGGGCGGTCCGGGGAGGCGGTACTGGGCGAGGCCCGGGGAGGCGTAGGGGGTCAGGGCGTCGAGGAGGCGGTCGGCGATCGCCTCCCAGTGGGCGCGGGTCCAGCCGGTGACGGGCGAGGTCAGCGGATCGGGGGGTGGCAGGTGGGGCAGGTTGGGGAGGTGGGCCGGTTCGGGGAGCGACACGTGCGGCGCGCTCATGCGGGTGTGGTTCCTCCGTTGGTCACAGGGCGCGCCCGGGCGGGGGCGGGCCGACGCTGTCGCGGACGACGATGTGGGTGCCGAGCAGGTGGTGGGCCCCGGCGGCGTGCTCGGGGTCGCGCAGCGCGATGCGTACGGCGGCGCGGCCGAGTTCCTCGGCGGGGGTGCGGACGGTGGTGAGCGGCGGGTTGAAGTCCTCGGCGAGCGGGATGTCGTTGTAGCCGACGACGGAGAGGTCCCCGGGCACGCTCAGCCCGGCGTCGGCGATGGCGCGCAGGACGCCGGCGGCGACCATGTCGTCCCCGGCGAAGACGGCCGTGAACTCCCTTTTCCGTTTGAGGAGTTCGGTCATGGCGCGGTGTCCTGCGGCGCGGCCGAGGCCGCAGTCGACGACGTGCGCGGCCTCGGGCGGCAGCCCGTGCTCGGCGAGGGCGGCCCGGTAGCCGGCCACGCGGGCGTCGAGGGCGGTGTTGCCCGGCAGCCCGCCGAGGAAGACGATCCTGCGGTGCCCGGCGGAGAGCAGGTGGCCGGTGACGGCGTGGGCTCCGGCCTCGTTGTCGAACTCGACGACCAGCGCGGGGATGCCGGGGTCGGGCGCGGGCCGGCCGCAGAGCACGAGCCGGGCGCCGGAGGAGTCCAGGGCGTGGGCGTAGTGGGCGACGCGCTCACGGTAGGCGTCGTCCTCGACGACCCCGCCGACGAGGATCACCAGCCGGGCCCCCTCCTCCCGCATGAGCTGCACGAATTCCATCTCGCGCTGCGCGTCCCCGCCGGTGGCGCCGACCACGCAGAGCCAGCCGCGGTCGGCGGCCTCGGCCTCCACGCCCTCCGCGACCTGCGCGTAGAAGGGGCTGGTGACCTGGCGGACGACGACGGCGGCCATCTTGCGGCCGCCGCCGACCAGGGCGCGGGCGTGCGCGTTGGCCACGTAGTCCAGGTCGCGGGCCGCGCGCAGGACCCGGGCGCGGGTCGCGGCGGGCACCGGGTGGTTGCCGCTGAGCGCGCGGGAGGCGGTGGCCGTGGACACGCCGGCCCGCTCGGCGACCTCGCGGATCGTGACCCGTCCCTTGGACACCATGTCGTTCCCCATCCCCCGCATCCCCTCTTCCGGCCACCGCCGCTCAGGTGTTGGCCGCGTAGTCCTTCGCGTACTCCTCGGCCATTCTGTCGCCGCCGCGGCTCCGCCACTTCCGCACCGCCGCGTCCCACTCGGACAGGGGCAGGCGCCCGGCGATGATGCCGGTGGCGGTGTCGTCCAGGAGGGTCTTGAGGGTGGCGCCCTGGGCGTTGTTCGTCGCGGACTGGAGCCCGAAGGAGGCGTCGCGGACGGCGTGCGGGACGACCTTGCGCTGCCAGGCGTGCAGGGCGCGCACGGCGTCGGGCATGCCGGGCACGAACAGCACCTGGGGGCCTTCGGCGAGGTACTTCAGCGGCAGGTTGGTGTTGTTCTCGACCTCGCCGAGCCGGGTGGGTTCGGGGGAGCCGTCCGCTGCGCGGGTGAAGTGGACGCCCTCGACACCGTAGTGGACGAGTTCCCACTCCTCGCTGCCGAAGGGCGCGGCCAGGTAGTCGAGGATGCGCAGCAGCAGTTCGACGCGCTCCTTCTTCGCCTGCTTCAGGACGGTGTAGCCGAAGGAGCGGCGGGCGGCGACGATGCCGCCGGGCTCGCCGCCGACGCTGTACGGCAGGGCCGCGGCCGGGGTCATCCTGCCCTTCGACTCGCGGTACTTGGGCAGGTAGGCGCCGAAGCCGTCCTGCATGGAGCCGACGGTGCCGTTGTAGTAGAGGGTGGTGAGGTCGATCTGGGAGATGGACGTGGCGTCGGGGTGGTAGGAGCCGTTCTTGCGCAGCTGCGCCCGGAAGGCGATCGACGCCTTGTAGCGTTCGTCGGCCGCCGCCGGGAGGAAGGTGCCGTTCTCGGTGACGGCCCAGCTCTGGGGCGCGTTGTGGGCGGCGGAGTGGTAGCCGTTGCCGAACAGGGAGCCGGTCGCGGCGCCGAGCATGTACGTCTTCCCGCGGGTGCCCCGCCGCGCCACGGCGGCGAAGTCCTCGCCGGTCCAGCCCTCCGTCATGCCCGCGTCGGCGAACATGTCCTGGTTGATCCACAGCGTCGAGCCGGGCAGCGGGCGTTCCAGCGGGATGCCGTAGATGCGGCCGCCGATGCGGCCCATGTCGCGCCAGGCGTGGGTGGGGATGCCCGCGAGGTTGGGGTAGTCGGCGACGGCGTCGCCGGAGAGGTACGGCGTGAGGTCCTGGGCGCGGCGCTGCACGAACTGTGCCTCGCGGGGCAGGGTGAAGCCGGAGAACATGTTGATGATGTCCGGCAGGGCGTCGGCGTCGCCGGCCATGACGGTCGCCATCTTCTTCTGGTAGTCGGCCTGGGAGATGATCGTGTACTCGATCTTGACGCCGAGGGCCTTCTCGACGGCGGCCCAGAAGCGGTTCTGCGAGGCGGGCTTGGGCGGGGTGCCGAAGGAGACGGTCATGACGCGGACGGCGGAGCCGTCGCCCGGAGTGCGGGAGACCGACTTGACCAGGTCCGAGGGGTAGGAGGTGTAGCCGGCCTGGACACCGGAGTCGGTGGGGGCCAGGTCGGGCCGGGGCCCGGCGGTGGGCCGGTAGGCCGGCCAGGGGGCGAGCTTCTTCCCGGCGTTGGAGACGTCGCCGCCGCCGGATTCCGAGGAACAGGCGGTCAGCAGACCGGGGACGGAGACGGCGGCACCGCCCGCCGCCATGGAGCGCAGGAGGGTGCGTCGGGACATGCGGGGCATGGGTGAACCACCTCGTGTCAGCTCTTGATGGCGCCGGTGAGCACGCCCTTGGTGAAGTACTTCTGCAGGAAGGGGTAGACGAGCAGGATCGGCACGGTGGCGATCACGAGCACCGCCATCTGCACGGTCTGCGGAGCGGTGACGGTGGCCTCGCCGGTGGTCGCGTCGGTCAGCCCTGCCCCGGCCACGACATAGGTGCGCAGCACCTGCTGGAGCGGCCAGTGGTCGCTCTCCAGGTACAGCGAGGCGTAGAACCAGGAGTTCCAGTAGGCGACGGCGTAGAACAGGCCGACGACGGCGAGCGCGGCCTTGGACAGCGGCAGCACCACCGACACCAGCACCCGCCAGTCCCCCGCCCCGTCCAGCCGGGCCGCCTCGTACAGCTCCTCGGGGATGGACTGGAAGAAGCCGCGCAGCACGACGAGGTTGAACACGTTGACCAGGACGGGCAGGACGAGCGAGGCGTAGGAGTCGAGCAGGCCGAGTTCCTTGACGAGCAGGAAGCTCGGGATCATGCCGGGCGGGAAGAGGAACGTGAACAGCACCAGCAGGAGGACGGGCTTGCCGCCGAAGACGCCGGGGCGGGACAGCGCGTAGGCCAGGGTCACGGTGCAGGCGAGGCTGAGCAGCGTGCCCACGATCGTCACGCCCGCGCTGACGCCGAGGGCGTGGGTGACGATGCCGCCGTCGAAGATGTCGCGGTAGGCGTCGAGGGTGGGCTCGCTGGGCCACAGCACCCAGCCGCCGTTGTCCACGACCTCCTGCGTGGAGGCCAGTGAGGTCGACACGATCACCAGGAACGGCACGCACACCAGCAGCACGACCGCGGCCAGGGCGAGGGCCTTCGCGGCCTGGGTGAGCGGCCGGGGCCGCTCCATCCAGCCGGGACGGGCGGACGCGCTCACCGGTAGACCCCCTGTTCGCCGAGGCGGTGGGCGACCTTGTTGGCCGCGTAGACGAGGAGGGCGCCGACGAGCCCCTTGAACAGTCCCGCCGCGGCGGCGAAGCCGTAGTCGCCGCCGACGATGCCCTGGTAGTAGACGAAGGTGTCGATGACCTCGGCGGTCTCCGGTCCGACCGCGTCGCGCTGCAGCAGCATCTGCTCGAAGCCGACGGAGAGGATGTCCCCGAGCCGCATGATGAGCAGCAGCACGATCACCGGGCGGATGGCGGGCAGGGTGATGTGCCAGAAGCGGCGCCAGGGGCCGGCGCCGTCGATGGCGGCCGCCTCGTACTGCTGCTCGTCGACCTGGGCGAGCGCGGCGAGGAAGATGATCGTGCCCCAGCCGGCGTCCTTCCAGATGACCTGGGCGACGACGAGCGGCTCGAAGGCGTCGGGGTTGCCGATGATGTCGACGGTGTGCAGACCGGCCCCGCCGAGAGTGCTGTTGAGCAGGCCGGTGTCCCCGAGCACCTGCTGGAAGAGCGCGACGACGATCACCCACGAGATGAAGTGCGGGAGATACGCCACCGACTGCACGAACCGGCGCACCGAGGACCAGGTGAGCGTGTGCAGCAGCAGGGCGAGGCCGAGCGGCACCGGGAAGTAGAAGACCAGCTGGAGGACGGCGAGCCAGAGGGTGTTGAGGACCGCGTCCCAGAAGGCGCCGTCCTCGAACATGCGCTGGAAGTTGCCGGTTCCGGCCCAGGGGCTGCCCCACAGGCCGTCGAACGGCACGTACTCCTTGAACGCGATGACGTTGCCGGCGAGCGCGCCGTAGTGGAAGAGCAGGAAGTAGGCGAGTCCGGGCAGCATGAGCAGGAACAGCGTCCGGCTCTGAAAACCTTTACGTAAGCGCTTCGTCCGTGCGGGGCGACGGCGATCCGGGTCCACCCCCTTCACACCTGCTGGTTCCCGTAAGGCAGTTGCCACGGCTCCCCCTCACCTCGGCGTGTCCGGTGAGGGGAAGTTAAAACGCTTTCACTGCGTGGTCAACACTTCTGACACGGCGGGACCCGGGCGCGGTGACGCGGGGTCAGGCCGCGAGCAGTCCCCTGCCCAGCCAGTCGGAGGAGTCCCGCACGCCGGGCAGGGCGAAGAAGTAGCCGCCGCCGGTCGGGGAGATGTAGTCGACGAGGGGCTCGTCGATCAGCCGGGTCTGCGTGGCCTCGAACTGGCGCCGCACGTCCTGCTGGTAGCAGCAGAAGACCAGGCCCATGTCGAGGTCGCCGACGCTGTCGACGCCCCGGTCGTAGTTGTAGCCCCGGCGCAGGATGCGGGAGTCGTCGGTCGCCGGGGTGCGCGGGTTGGCGAGGCGGATGTGCGCGTCGAGCGGGATGGCCGTGCCGTGCGGGTCCTTGGCGTAGTCGGGGCTGTCGGTCTCCTGGGCGCCGTCCAGCGGGGCGCCGGTGTCCTTGCGCCGGCCGAACATCAGCTCCTGCTCGTTCAGCGAGACCCGGTCCCAGAACTCGACGAGCATCCGGATGATCCGGATGACCTGGTAGCTGCCGCCGGTCGCCCAGCCGGGTTCGCCCTGCCCGTCCCCGACCCACACGAGGTGGTCCATCTCCCGGGCCGAGGCGACGTCCGGATTGGCTATGCCGTCCTTGAAGCCCAGCAGGTTGCGCTGGGTTCCGCTGGGCCGGGGCGCGTTCTGGAAGCCGTCGGCGCGCCACCGGATCTGCATCGCGCCCCGGGTGTGCTTGGCGATGTCGCGCAGCGCGTGCAGCACGGTGTCCTGCCGGGCCGCGCAGATCTGCAGCGACAGGTCGCCGTGGCACTCGGTGGGGTTCAGGTCGTCGTTCGGGAAGGTCCGCATGGGCGTGAGCCGGCGCGGCCTGGCCTTGGCGAGTCCGTAGCGGTCGTCGAAGAGGGAGGCGCCGACGCCGACCGTGACCGTGAGCGCGTCGGCGGGGACGACCGGGCCGAGGATCCCGTTGTCCGACGGCGGGGCGCCGACGCCCAGGTCCGCGGGGGTGCCGCCGGAGGTGAGGAAACGGGCCCGCTGCGTCACCGTCCGCAGCAGCTCGGCGAGTTCCTCGCGGTCGTCGGCGATGACGTCGAAGGAGACGAAGGCGGCGGCCGCCTGCTGAGGGGTGAGGATCCCGGCCTGATGGACACCGTGGAAGGCCACGGGGCCGGCGTCCGCCCCCTCGGCGGCCCGGGCCGTGCCGCTCCCGGCGAGCGCGAACCCGCCGCCGGCCAGCACGGCCCCGGCGGCCCCGGCGCCCAGGGCCGTCCTGACGAAGGAACGGCGGCCGGTGTGGGCGGGGCAGCCCGGCGGAGGCGTGTCGGCGGACGGCATGGGGACGTTCCCTTCGGGGTGTTCGGCGCGGTGGGGACGGCGGTCGGTGCTCACGCGGACTTCCTGATCTCGAGCAGGTCCGGTACCGGGGAGAGGTCTTCGAGGAGCTGACCGGTGGCCCCGTCGATCCGGGCCTTGGCGGTCCGGTCGAGCCGTGCGACGGGGGTCCAGCGGCCCGCGCGGTGCTCGGAGTCGAGCAGGGCCTGCAGGCGCGCGATGTCCGCGTCGACGGTGGGGAGCAGGTGCGGGGCGCGGGGGGTGAGCAACGGCTTCAGGACGGTGAGCAGTTCACGGGTGCCGGCGAGGTTGGCGTCGGCGCTGGCCAGTCCGGTGCCGCTGCCCTGGTCGGTGTCGCCGGTCAGCTCGAACTGGAGGGTGTTCTCCAGGATCTCGTGGGCGCGCAGGGGAAGGTCGGAGGGGTCGAAGTCCTGGTGCGGGAAGACCTTCCGCAGCCCCTCGGCGTTGTCGGCGAGCTGCTGGGCCGGTCCCTTGAGCCCGGCCGCCGACTGGCCGTGCCACAGCCCGTACTCGACCCGGAGGAAGCCGGTGAAGTCCCTGTCGCGCACCCCGCCCGGCAGGCCGTCGGGCCGGCCGTCGATCTTCCGGTCGAAGTCCTCGAAGGTGCCGTAGGCGGCGCCCAGGGAGGCGTAGGTGCGGTGGGCGGTGAGCCAGTCGGCGCGGGCGGTGTCCAGGTGGCCGGAGCGGATGTCGTCGTCGAGCTCGCGGGTCTGCCGCACGAGGGTGGCCAACCCGCGGTCCACGTACGCCCGGTAGGCCTTGAGCGGCCCGGCGAGGTCCCGCTCGGAGACGGGCACGACGGCCGTGCCGCCGGCGGCGCCGCCGACCCGCACCGCCCTGGAGGTGACGGCCTTGCCGTCCGTGGGCACGCAGCGCCAGGCGTAGCTGCCGCCCGCCACGGTGGCGACGAGGTCCCGGGTGGTGCCCGGGGCGAGGCCCTCGACCTCGCCGTAGACCGCGTGGGTGGCGGGGTCGATGAGGTACACCTCGGCCGTCTCGCCCCCCGTGTTGTGCATCCGGAAGGTCTGCCGTCCCGGCCGGGGCGCGGTGAACCCCCGACCGCAGTCGCTCCCGGAGACGGCGACGGTCTCGCCGCCACCGGGTTTCGGCCGCGCCAGCGCGACGACGACCCCGGCCAGCACTGCGGGCACGACGACGACGGCGACGGGCACGAGCCAGACGGGCCGACGGCGGACGGGCCGACGGAGGACGGGCCGACGGAGGACGAGGCGACGGAGGACGAGGCGACGGAGGACGGGGTGACGGAGGGCGAGGCGACGTCCGCCGGGCCGACGGCCGGCGGGGGCCCGAACCGGGAGCGGCTCGCCGACTCCCCCTCCCGCCGCCCCAGCGGACCGGGACTCGGACGACTCGACGGCCTCGGTCTCGCCCGCCGCGGCGACCCGCGCGCCCGCGAGCGGCTCGGCGCCTCCGCTCTCCCCGGACGCAACAGCCTGCGGCCGAACCGACGCCGCCCCGGCATCGGCCCGAGGAGCGGTGCCTTGAGACCGGAGCCGGGCGGCGGCCTCGGCAGAACCCGGCGCGGCGGCACCGGCAGGAGCCGATGCGGCGGACCCGCCCCGGACTTGTGCCGCACCACCTGCCCGAGCCGGTGTCGCGGCGGGCCCGGCAGGGCCGGCAGGCCCCGGCGCGGCGGACCCGGCAGGAGCCGGCGCCGCGGACCCGTCCCGGACTTGCGCCGCACCATCGGCCCCAGCCGCTGTCACGGCCCCCGCCCGCCCTCCGGGCACACTCCCCGGACCCGCCGCTTCCCCCGCGCCGCCGTCCGTCCGCACCCCCGCCACTCCCCGCACGAACAGCGTCATCACCACGGCCAGATACCCGGCGTACCCGGCCACCTGAAGCCACGTCATCGTCGGTGTCAGGTTGAGCACGCCCTGGAGCAGGGTGCCGTACCAGGAGCCGGCGTCCACGCTGCCGCTCAGGTCGAAGGCGTAGGCCGTCCCGCCGGGCAGGACGCCGCCCTCCTGGAGGTCGCGGAGGCCGTAGCCGAGCACGCCGGCGGCGATGACGACGAGCACCGCGCCGGTGACGGTGAAGAAGCGGGTGAGGTTGATGCGCAGCACCCGCCGGTACAGCCCCCAGCACAGGCCGCCCGCCAGGACGAGTCCGACACCCGCGCCGGTCATCGGCCCGGCCGACTCGTTCGCCGCACGGGCCGTGGTCCACAGGAACAGCGCGGTCTCCAGGCCCTCGCGCCCCACCGCCAGGAAGGAGGTGAGCACCAGGACACCCGCGCCCATGGCCAGCGCCTCGGTGACCTTCTCCTTGAGTTCGCCCGCCAGGTTCCGGGCCGAGCGGCGCATCCAGAAGACCATCGCGGTGACGAAGGCGACGGCCACGATGCTCAGCGTGCCGCCGAAGGCCTCCTGGGCGGTGGCGGAGAGGGACGCGGCGGTGAAGGTGAGGACCGCGCCGAAGCTCAGCGAGAGCGCGATCGCGGCCAGCACCCCGGTCCACACCTGCGGCAGACGGGACTTGGCACCCGCCCGTACGAGGGTGGCGACCAGCACGGAGACGATGAGGCCAGCTTCCAGTCCTTCCCGGAGCCCGATCAGGAAACTCGGAAACGCGTCGTCCCACATGAACCGCGGCCCTCCCGGCCCGAGCCCCGGCTCACCCTCAAGTGACTTAGCCAAGGCATGCCTTACTGACGCGGACCATCATGACCTCGGAACTCTGGGCATCCGGTCATGAATGCCTCATGGCCCGGCAAAAGTCCGCGACGCCACCGGCCGACAGTTCCGCCTCACCCCTCTTGACGCGTCAATGACAACAATGGCTTGATGTGCTGGGAGCGCTCCCACCTCACTCAGGGAAGGGACCACCATGCCCAGCACCCGCCGCTCGTCCTCGCACTTACGGCTCGTCCCGCTCCTCGGCCTCCTGGCCGCCCTGCTCCTCCCCCTCGGCCTGACGCTCGCCCCGCGCGCCACGGCCGCCCCCGCCGCGGACCCCGTCCGGGTCATGCCGCTCGGCGACTCGATCACCGGCTCGCCGGGCTGCTGGCGGGCGGTGTTGTGGAACCGGCTCGCCGACAGCGGTTACAAGGACCTCGACTTCGTCGGCACCCTCCCCCCGCAGGGCTGCGGACAGGCGCACGACGGCGACAACGAGGGACACGGCGGCGAGCTGGTGACCAACGTCGCCGACCGGAACCTGCTGCCCGGCCGGCTCTCGGCCACCCGTCCGGACATCGTTGTCATGCACTTCGGCACGAACGACGTGTGGAGCAGCATCGCCCCCGACCGCATCCTCGCCGCCTACACCAAGCTCGTGGCGCAGATGAGGGTGTCCAACCCGGACATGCGGATCCTCGTCGCACAGCTCATCCCGATGAATCCGAGCAGTTGCGCGGCCTGCGCGCAGCGGGTCGTCGACTTCAACGCGCGGATTCCCGACTGGGCGAGGGCGACCGGCACCGACCGCTCCCCCGTCACCGTCGTCGACCAGTGGACGGGCTTCAGCACGGCCACCGACACCTACGACGGCGTGCACCCCAACGCCTCGGGCGACGCGAAGATCGCCGCCCGCTGGTTCCCGGCCCTGGCGGCGGTCCTCGACGCGGGCGTCCCGCAGGACCCGGGCGGCCCCGGCGAGAACCCCGCCGCCTGCACCGCGCGCTTCCGGGCCGTCTCCTCCTGGCAAGGCGGTTACCAGGGCGAGGTGACGGTGACGAACACGTCCGCCTCCGCCCTCTCGGGCTGGACCGCCACCGTCGTACCGGCGGGCGGCGCACGTCTCGGCCAGGTCTGGAACGGCACGCTCACGACGGCCGCCGACGGCACGGCCACCGTCACGAACGCGGCGTGGAACGGCGCGCCGGCCCCCGGCGCGAGCGCCACGTTCGGTTTCGTCGCCACCACCCCGGCAACGGCCGGGACCCCGGCGGCGACCGTCACGTGCACGGCGAAGGCCCCGGCCGCCTGACACCCGGCCCCGAGTCGATCGCACCCGGCACCAAGGGGCGGGCACACGCCCACCGCTCGCCTCCCGTACACGCGGGCCGTCGGGCCCACCGGCGTCACGCCCCACCTGGCAGGAGCCCCCGCCCGGAAACCACGGCAGGAGACCCAGCCCGCAAACCACGGCAAGAGATCCACCCGGAAGCCACGGCAGGAGAACCGGCCCAGCGACAACGACGGGAGAACCCGCCCAGCAACAAGTTCGAAAGAACCCGCCCGACAACCACCGCGAGAGAACCCCGGCCATCACGACTCAGGCCCACCCGACCCCACACCCGGAGCCGCCATGAGATCCCAACCGCCGCCCCCCGTCCGCCGAACGGCCGCCGTCGCCGTCTCCCTCCTCGCCCTGCTCCTGTCCTTCCTCTCCCTCAGCACCCCGGCGCAGGCGGCCCCCACCGGCTTCCGCGTCGAGAACGGCCGGCTGCTGGAGGCCTCCGGGAACGACTTCGTGATGCGCGGCGTCAACCACGCGCACACCTGGTACACGGACCGGATCAGCTCCCTCGCCCACATCAAGGCCAAGGGCGCCAACACGGTCCGCGTGGTCCTCTCCAGCGGTGACCGCTGGACCCGCAACGACGCCGCCGACGTGGCGAACGTGGTCTCCCAGTGCAAGCAGAACCGGCTGATCTGCGTGCTGGAGGTGCACGACACGACCGGTTACGGCGAGCAGAGCGGAGCCGCCACGCTCTCCCGGGCCGCCGACTACTGGATCAGCGTGCAGAGCGCGCTGACCGGTCAGGAGGACTACGTCATCGTCAACATCGGCAACGAGCCGTACGGCAACACCGGCTACTCGGCGTGGACGGCCGACACCAAGGCGGCGATCCAGAAGCTGCGGGGCGCCGGCTTCGACCACACGATCATGGTCGACGCGCCCAACTGGGGCCAGGACTGGGCGTTCACCATGCGCGACAACGCCGCCTCGGTCTTCGCCGCCGACCCGGACGCCAACACGGTCTTCTCGATCCACATGTACGGCGTCTTCGACACCGCCGCCGAGATCACCGACTACCTGAACCGCTTCGTCACCGCGAAACTCCCCATCGTGGTGGGCGAGTTCGGGCACGACCACTCGGACGGCAACCCGGACGAGGACACCATCCTGGCCGTCGCCCAGCAGCTCCGCCTCGGCTATCTCGGCTGGTCGTGGAGCGGCAACGGCGGCGGGGTCGAGTACCTGGACATGGTCACGAACTTCGACCCGAACCAGCTCACGCCCTGGGGTCAGCGGCTCTTCAACGGCGCGAACGGCATCGCCGCGACCGCCAAGGAGGCCGCGATCTACTCCTCCGGCGGGGGCGACACCACTCCCCCGACGGCCCCCGGCGCCCCGAGGGCCTCAGGGGTGACGTCCTCGTCCGTCACCCTGACGTGGGCGGCCGCCACCGACGCGACGGGCGTCACCGGCTACGACGTCGTCCGGATCAGCGGCGGCACGGAGACCGTCGCCACCACCACGGCGACCACCACGGCGACCCTCACCGGCCTGTCCCCGGCCACCGCGCACACCTTCGCCGTCTACGCCCGCGACGCCGCCGGCAACCGCTCGCCCCGCTCGGCCACAGTGACGGTCACGACGTCGCCCGGCGGCTCCCCGTCGGCCTGCGGCGTGGGCTACCGGGTGACGAGCAGCTGGCCCGGCGGTTTCCAGGGCGAGATCACCCTCCGCAACACCGGCACGTCGGCGATCAACGGCTGGACGTTGCGCTGGACCTTCCCCGACAGCCAGCGCATCACCAACCTCTGGGGCGGCACGGCGACGCAGACCGGCTCCGCGGTGAGCGTCGCGGCCGCCTCGTACACGGCGACGATCCCCGCGGCGGGCTCGGTCACCCTCGGCTTCACGGCCACCCGGGCGACCGCGAATCCGAGCCCGACGGCGTTCACGCTGAACGGCGCCGACTGCTCCGTGAGCTGACCCGGCACCGCGCGACGTGCCGCCGGACCCGTGCGCCCCGGGCCCGGCGGCACCCTCGCCATCCGTGTGATCCGCGTGATCAGCGTGATCCGTGTGATCCGTACTACACCACCCCCGTGGGCGGTTTACGCCGCCCCGCAGTGGTCAGGCGGCGGGGATGTCGCACCGGCACCCCGCAGCCGTATCTCCGGCAAGACGCGTCCGCACCCGTCCGGGTTCCCCGCACACCGCTCAGGGGGCCCGATGAGCGAGGACACCCTGCGCATGCGCCCGGTCCCGGCCACCGCGGCCGAACGGACGGAGCAGCCCGCGAGGGAGCCGGCCGGGCAGCGCGACGCCTTCTTCGACAACGCCAAGTACCTGGCGATCGTGCTGGTGGCCGTCGGGCACGCCTGGGAGCCGCTGCGGGACGGCAGCCGCACGGTCAGCGCGCTGTACATGGTCGTGTACGCGTTCCACATGCCGGCGTTCATCATCGTCTCCGGGTACTTCTCGCGCTCCTTCGACGCCGGCCCGGGGCGGATCAGGCGTCTGGTCACCGGCCTCGTCGTCCCGTACGTCGTGTTCGAGACGGCGTACACCCTGTTCACCCGGTGGACGGACCAGGAGCCCGACCGGCCGGTCAGCCTGCTGGACCCGCTGTACCTGACCTGGTTCCTGGCCGCGCTGTTCATCTGGCGCCTGACCACGCCGGTGTGGCGGCAGGTGCGGTGGCCGCTGCCCCTCGCCCTCGTCGTCGCCATGCTGGCGACGCTCTCCCCGTCCATCGGCAACGACCTCGACCTGCAGCGCACCCTGCAGTTCCTGCCGTACTTCGTGCTCGGCCTGCTGCTGAAGCCGGAGCACTTCCAGCTGGTACGCCGCCGCGCGGTGCGGATCGTCGCCGTGCCGGTGTTCGCCTGCGCGGTCGCCGTGGCCTACTGGGCGGTCCCGCGGATGACCGGCGCCTGGTTCTACCACCGCGACAGCGCCGCGGAACTCGCCGCGCCGTCCTGGTACGGGCCCGTCATGACGCTGGTGACCTTCGGCTGTTCGCTGGTCCTGGCGGCCTGCTTCCTGTCCTGGGTGCCGGGGCGCCGGACCTGGTTCACCGTGCTGGGCGCGGGCACGCTGTACGGCTACCTGCTGCACGGTTTCGTCGCCCAGGGGTCCAAGTACTGGGGCTGGTACGACCCGGCGTGGGTGCACCGGCCGGTGGGCGTGATCGTCGTGACGGTCGTCGCCGCCCTGCTCGTGACGGCGCTGTGCACCCCGCCGGTGCGGCGGCTGCTGCGCTGGCTGGTGGAGCCCGATGCGGCGTGGGCGTTCCGCCGGGACGCGGGCGAGCGGGCGCGGGAGCGGGCCTCCGGCCGGAGGTCACCCGGCGTCACAGCCGGATGATGACCAGGGCGATGTCGTCGGGCGCCCCGCTGGTGACACCGAGCCGGTCCAGCAGGGCGTCCGCCAGGAGATCCGGGGCGAGGCCGCTGTGCCGTGAGAGGGCCGAGGTGAGGCGCTCCAGGCTCGCGTCGATGTCCTCGTCGCGACGCTCGACGAGTCCGTCGGTGTAGAGCACGAGGAGGTCGCCCGGCGTGTAGGGCAGACCCGCCTGGGGCCGGGGGACGTGGTAGGGGCGGGCGCCGAGCGGCGGGTCGGTGGCCTGGTCCAGCAGCTCGCAGGTTCCGTCCGTATGGAGCAGGATCGGGGGCAGGTGTCCGGCGTTGCTGTAGATGATCAGCCGGCTGCGGGTGTCGATGAGTACCTTGACGGCGGTCGCCGCCATCGCGCCGTCGACGGAGCGGGCGTACAGGCCGAGGACCTCCAGGGCCTGGGCGGGGCTGGGGATGGCCCGGATGGCCGCGCTCAGGGCGCTGCGGAGCATGCCCATGACGGCCGCGGCCTGCAGGCCGTGGCCGACGACGTCGCCGACCGCCGCGGCGTAGCGGTCGGGCGGCAGGTCGACCACGTCGTACCAGTCGCCGCACACGTTGAGCGAGCGGGTCGCGGGCAGGTAGCGCACGGCGATGCTGTCGTCGTGCCGGGTCAGATCGCGGTCCTGGAGCATGGCCTCCTGGAGGGCGACGGCGACCTGGCGTTCGCGGTCGTGGGCCTCGCGCAGTTCCTGGTTCAGCCGGTGCAGCTCGCGGGCGCGCACGTAGAGCTCGGCCGCCATGCCCTTCTCCCGTTCGGTGAACTCCTCCGTGAGCCGGCGGGCCCGGCCCGACCGGATGAAGGCGGTGACGTCCTCGGAGCGCTGGACGATCCACGCCACCGTGCCGTCCGGGGCCGGGATCGGGGTGTGGATGTTGGACCACCACCGCTCCTCGAACCCGCTGGGCCGGCCGGGGGCGGCGATGTCGTACCGCTGCAGGACCAGGGTGTCCGGGGCCCCGGTGTCCAGCACCCGGCGCAGGGACGCCTTGATGTTGCGTTCCGCGTCGGCGGCGGTGCCGGGGTTGGCGGGCAGGGCGTCGAAGAAGTACTTCCCGATCAGTTCCGGCCTGGTCCGTTTCGTGGCGTCCAGATAGGCCTGGTTCGCGTAGCGGATCACCAGGTCCGGGTCCAGCACCAGGTACGGGCTCGGGGTGGCGTCGAAGAACGCCGTGAAGTCGATGTCCGCTGCCATGGCGCGCTCTCTTCGGTCCGTGAGCCCGGCTGCCCGCCCTACCAATCTACGAGCGATCCCCGGTCCGGGCCCAACGGTCGACCGCCGCGGGCCGGCGGTCCTTGCTCACGTCTGCCTTTCCTCCGAGGGCCTGGGGCACGACGACGGCCCGCGGCCGGCCGTCGTCAGCAGGCCGACGCCTCCTCCCCCGCGGAGGACGCGGAGGCCGGGGCCACCTCGTCCGCCGTGGTCAGACGGGCAGACTGCAGCCCGGCCCGGTCGGCTCCCCGGTCCGTGTCGTGGGGCGGGCAACCCTGGGCAGCCGCGCCGGACCCTTGTGGCGGCCAGTCGGGGGCAGGGTCCTCAGCGAGCAGCGGCCGGAGGGCGCCGAGAAGCGCGCCGATGCAGACGTCGCGCAGCTGAGTACGGGCACAGGTCTCGTGGGTGAGCCAGTCGACGCAGAGGACCTGGACGAAGACCAGCCAGCTCTTCAGGACATCGGACACGGCCTCGCGGACGCTCTCCTCCGCGAGGGGGAGTACGGCCAGCAGTCGTGCACGGAGTGCGTCCAGCTCGTTCGTCATGATCGTCTGGATCACCGGGTCGCCCGCGAGGACCCGGTTCGCCGCGAGGACGGCGTTGCGGTTCGCCACGAAGTAGTCGAGATGGACGTCCATGCCCTGGATGAGCTGCTCCACCAGAGGGCCGTCGGGGTCGAGCCGTGTTTCGGCGAGCAGTTGGTCCGCTGCCTGCTGGTAGACGGCTGCGAAGAGGGCGTGCTTGCTCGGGAAGTGACGGTAGAGCAGGGCGCGGGAGACACCGGCCTGTTCGGCGACTTCCTCCATCAGCACATCGGCGTAGGGGTGTGCGGCGAAGAGTTGTGCGCCGACGGCGAGGAGCTGAGCGCGGCGGTCGGCGGGGCTGAGTCGTCGGCGCGGAGGCATGAAACCGAGCTTAGTTGACATGGGTCTACCAGTGCACCCATGGTAGTAGACACATGTCAACTAAGCGTCGTTCAGGACGACTTGGAGGAACCATGGCCAGGACTCTGCGTCTACTCGCACAGCTGATGGGCTGGGCCTGCGTGGCGATCGGCCTCTTCCACGTGGCACTCGGCAACGCGGCGATCCCCGGTGCCGCATCCGCCGGTGCGACGGTCGACAGCTGGGGCCGGTTCATGGGGGCCGCGTTCGCCGGCTACGGGCTGGCCTGGCTCTGGGCCGTGCGGCAGCGCCCGATCCCGGCTCGGGTGGTGCGGTGGCTGGCCGGCGTCTTCCTGCTGGGCGGCGCGGGCCGACTGCTCTCGCTCGCCGTGCACGGCCAGCCGCAGTGGTTTCAGATCGCACTGGCGGTGATCGAACTCGCCCTGCCGCCGGTCTTCTTCTGGCTGGCCGACGCAGAGGAGCGGACCCCGCGTGGCGATGTCGAAGTCGTGCCTGCCGGGCGGTGAAACTGCCTGAGCACGCCCGAATCGGCCACCGTGACGGGGAAGTTGACGGTTGCCGGTGCGGAATCGGTGTGATCGGCGGCAGCGGTCCGCCGTCAGCGTACGGAGCCCTCGGCGCGGGTGCCTGAGCTTGGCCTTCAAGACCTTCTCGTTCGTCTTCGCCTCAGCCACCAGCTCGCGCAGCGTCTTCTCCCCGACCACCGGGAACAGAGCCCGGCGCCCAACCTCGTTAACGGGTGCGCCCCGCACGCGCACCACGCCGGCAAAGAGGCACCCACGCATGCACGAATGACCTGTACGGAAGTGGAAACCGCCGCGTACATGCGTTTCCAGAAGCAGCGCGAGGCCGGCGGGCGTCGTCATCCCCCTCCCGGAAGATCGTCTTACCTGCGCTGCCAGTCATCCCGTGAGCTTCATAGATGCCTTGACTGTCGGCCCGGGCGCCTCGGACCGACGCTGCCGGCCACCGGACCGAGCCACTGATGCGCATCCGGCCGCACGTGACCTTTCAGTCCTTTCTCCCGGGTTCCGGCGAGGCAGAGCACGCCTGACTGGCCCGGAGCATGGCCCTGTAGAGGGCGCGGGGCTCGGGCGAGTCGGGCAGGGGGCCGCGGGCGGGGGCTTCGAAGGACTGGAGCATCAGGGCGACGACGCGTTTCCAGGCGTCGGGAGCAGTGTCGCCGGTGGCGTTGACGACGCCGGCATTGGCCATGTACACCAGCACCAGATCCTCGGGGGTGAAGTCCTCACGCAGACGTCCTGCGGCCTTGGCGCGGCCGATGAGCTGGACGACGCCCTCGTACGCCTGGTCTCGGCGCCCCTCCAGAGCCTTGGCTGTGGGGAAGGTCATGGTCAGCACGTCGGCGAAGCCGTAGTCGCCGGCCTGCATCGCGCAGCCCGTTTCGATGAACCCCACGAGACCGCGCCAGGGATCGGGGTCGTCGAGGGCGACGCCGACCGCGTCGACGTAGGCGTCCATACGGTCGGCGAAGACCGCGGCGACCAGGTCCTCCTTCGTCGGGAACCGGCGGAACAGAGTGGCGATGCCCACCCCCGCCTCGCGGGCCACGGAAGCCATGGAGGCATGCAGGCCGTCACGCCTGAACACCGTGCGCGCGGCGGCGAGTATCCGTGCGCGGTTGCGCTCGGCGTCGCTGCGCAGAGGCTGTGCGACGGGGTCATCGCTGGATGGGGCGCCAAGGTTCATGACACTCAGTCTATCCGAACCGGAATGCCCAATCCATTTTCAGTGTTATCGTGAGCATCGCGGAACCGGACAGGCCATTCCGGATCGCGAATCGGATAGGCCTTTCTGAATCGAGCGACACCCGTGTCAAGGAGTTGATGATCATGCGCGCTGTGACATTGGCGCAGATACCCGGCAGCCGCGAGGTGACCGAGGTGGGTGAACGGGTTCGACCTGGGCACGGTGGCCGGATACCTGCAGAGCATGATGGAGCACCGCTTCCCGCTGATCCCCGGCAAGGACTTCGCCGGCACCGTCGAGGCGGTCGGTGAGGGTGTCGAGGGTTGTCCCTGACGGCGTGGCCGAGCTCACCGCAGTCACCCGCGACGGCGGCGCCATCGCCTCCGCCCTCACCGTCCCCGAGGCCTCGGGGGACCGCAAGCTGCACACCGCCATGATCCAGTCCAACCCGACGCCGACACCCTGTCCACCCTCGCCGGGCAGGTCACCTCCGGCGCCCTCAAGGTGTCGGTGAACTCAGAGTTCGACCTGGAGCGTGCCCCGAGGCATTCGCCGCGTTCGGCGCCGCGCCCTCGGCAAGCCGCGATCACTGTCGCCTGACCAGTCCGTGCCCGGACGCTTCCCCACGAAAGGACTACCACCATGCCCAGCATCGCCATCGTCGGAGCCGGCCCCGGAATGGGCCTCGCCATTGCCCGCACCTTCGGCTCGCGCGGCTACGACGTCGCTCTCATCGCCCGCAACCGCGCCAAGCTCGACGACCTCGTCGGCCGGCTCACCGCCGAGGGCATCACCGCCGCGGCGTTCCCGGCGGACGTGCTCGACCACGACGCACTGACCCAGGCCCTCAAGGACGCCGCCACCCGCTTCGGCGGCATCGACGTCCTGGAGCACTCCCCCTCCCCGGGCAACGGCTCCATAAACTCCATGACCCTCACCTCCCCGTCCCAGATCAGCCCCTCCGACGTGCAGGGATGGATCGACTTCCTGCTCTACAGCGCCATCACCGCCACCCAGGCCGTCCTGCCCGCGATGCGTGAGGCCGGCGCGGGCACCCTGCTCTTCACCAACGGCGCCGGCTCGGTCGACCCCATCCCCATGCTCGGCAACGTCAACCCCGCCCAGGCGGCGCTGCGCAACTGGGTGCTCAACCTGCACAAGGAGCTGGCCGGCACCGGTATCCAGGCCGCGCACGTCGCCATCGGCGTGTGGATCGGCGCGGGCGGCCCTCCCGAAATCCCGACCGCCGAGGCCGAGGACATCGCCCCTCTCTACTGGGACCTGCACACCCAACGCGACGAAGCCGAGCGCGTCTTCACCGCCTGACGCCTCCCACTCTCCCCCGTTGAATCTTGATCCGCTCAATCCCTGTCCGCCGCGGCGATCTCCGCCGCGGCGGGACCGAAGACGAAGGTTTCCGCTCCGATGAACGTGTTCCTGTGGATCCTGCAGGGCGTCCTCGCCACGCTGTTCGCGGCCGCCGGCGTCACCAAGGCCACCCAGCCCCGCGAAAAGCTCATATCCCAGCTGCCGTGGGTCAGTGACGTCTCGACCCCTGTGGTACGTCTGATCGGCGTCGCCGAACTCGCCGGCGCCCTCGGGCTGATCCTGCCGGGTGCTTTCGACATCGCCACCACGCTTACCCCGCTGGCCGCCACCGGCCTCGCTGTGATCATGGTCCTGGCCATGAGCCTCCACGCCCGCCGCAAGGAGCCGCAGGCCATCGGGTTCAACGCGATCCTGCTCATCGTCGCCGCGGTCATCATGTGGGGCCGGTTCGGGCCCCACTCCTTCTGACCACCTGCCCCCTCTCATACCAGCTGGTCTTGCCAGGTGTACTCGGCCTGGGAGTCGCTGAAGAGCAGTAAAGCGCTTCCCGATTCCCATACGGGATCGGCGGTGTCCACGCGCGCGATGCCGGCCAAGGCACCGGGCACCGGGCACCGGGCACCGGGCACCGGGCACCGGGCACCGGGCACCGGGCACCGGCGAACGAATCCCCCGGGGAACCTGCCGAGCCACCCGTCCTACACCCCCGGCGTGAGCCGGACGAGCAGCACTCCAGGTGTGCCCGGCACGTTCACCGTCAGGGCGTCGCCGTCCCACACGGCCTGCCCGGCCCGCGCGGCACGGGGGTGCAGGACATCCGCGCGGACGGCGCCGCCCGCGAGGTGCCGGACCGGCAGGCGCAGCCCGGACGGCCCGCCGCGCCGCCACACCGACAGGTAGGTCACCCCGTCACCGGGCACCCGCAGGCCCAGGGCCAGCCATTCGTCCGTCCAGCCGGGCAGGCCGAGCGGCCAGAACGGCAGGGCCCGCGCGAGGTCCCCGCGGATCGACTTGTAGACCTCCACCGCGTCCCGCACGAGGGCCAGTTGGTGGTCCGCCATGCGGTCGAGGTGGCCGGAGAGGTGGATGCGGCCGAGCAGCGCCCCGCCGAGGGTCCACGAGATCAGCTCGTCGTCGAACCCGGGCTGGGGGTAGGCCCAGACGGCGCCCTGTTCGGGCGGGACCGCGGTCGGCGCGGCGGCGGCGATGGGCGGGTAGCGCAGCGGGTCCTGCTGGTCGCTGGTGGACTGGAGCTGGGCGACGGCGAGCGTGGCGCCGTCCATGCGCATGCCGCCCGAGGCGCAGTTCTCCACCACCAGCCCGGGGTGGCGGTCCAGGACCCCGGAGAGCCAGTCGAGGTAGGCCTGGGCGTGGCCGAGCAGCCCCGCTCCCGGTGCGAGGTCGCCGGGGGCCTGGGTGCCCGGGTCGACGACGATGTTGTAGTCCAGCTTGAGGTAGCCCACGCCCCAGTCGCCGACGATCCGGTCGACCGTCTTGTCGAGGTGGGCGCGGGCGGCCGGGTGCCGCAGGTCGAGCTGGTGACGGCCCTGCTCGGTGAGGCGCACGCCGTCGCGCTGGAAGAACGCCTCGGCGGGCAGCCCGGCGGCGACGGGGCTGCGCACCCCGACGACCTCGGGCTCGAGCCACAGCCCGGGCACCATCCCGCGCTCCCGGATCCGGTCAAGGACCGCCTCGATGCCGCCGTCGGGGAAGCGGCGCGGCGAGGGCTGCCAGGCGCCGACGCTGTCCCACCAGCCCCGGGTGTCGTCGTCGTACCAGCCCGAGTCGACGCAGAAGTACTCGGCTCCGGCGTCGGCGGCGGCGTCGATCAGCGGCAGCAGCTTGGCCGTGGTCGGGTCGCCCATCAGGGTGTTCATGTAGTCGTTGAAGACGACGGGGAGGGCGGTGTGGTCCGGGTGCGGGCGGCGGATCGCCCGGCGGTAGGAGGTCAGGGCGCCCATCGCGGTATCGAGGTCAGGGCCGAGGGCCAGAGCGCCGGGCACGGTGGTGAACACCTCGCCCGGGGCGAGCCGGACCCGCCACTGGTGTTCCGCGTCCGTCGGCCCGTTCAGCGCCAGGTAGCTGCCATGGGCGCGTTCGCCGAGGTCCCAGCGCCAGCCCGCCGGGGACTCCACCTGCCAGACCCAGGCCCGGCCGCCGTACCGCTCGGTCAGGGCGCCCATGGCCAGATGGCCGTCGGTGGGCCAGCTGCCGCGCCCGGTGAGGACGAGGGCGGCGCGGCTGTCGTGCTCGTGGGCGTCGGTGTTGATGTCGGCGACACAGGCCCGCAGCGGCTCGGTGTACCAACGGCACTCGGCGAGCCAGTCGTTGCGGGCCCGGTGGACGTCGAGGGCGTCCGGAGCGGGCAGGCCGCCGAGCAGAAGGCTGCTGACGGACTGCACGACCAGGGGCTCGGGGCCGTCGTTGCGCAGCCGGACGCGGGAGCGGAGGACGGGCAGCCCGGCCGGTGACGTGAGGTCGGCGAACGCCGTCAACCCGCTGTCCGGGTCGTGGAGTTCGACGGTCAGCCACTCCCAGCCGTCCCGTCTGCCGCTGCGGTGGGTCCGGTGGACGAGCCGCGATCCGAAGGCCGTGCCGGTGAAGCGGGGGCCGGACCAGCCGCTGCCGTGGCCGAGGGCCGTGAGTTCCACGAGCGGGAGGGCGGCGGCCGGGTCGGCGGGCCGCTCGTCGCCGGGGCGGGCGAGCCGGACGAGCCGGAGGGTCCCGTCGGCGGCCACGGCGAACCGGACGTCGAGCGCCTCGTGCCCCCAAGTGAACTCGTCCTGCCGCTGGTTGGAGGCCGTGTGCGCCGCATCCGCCGTGCCGGTCAAGGTGCTCCCCCTCCTGGCCCCGCCCCGTTGCCGGGAGCGGCGGCCCGCGTGAATTGCTCGTTACGGTCTCTTGACGACCCAAGTGTGACCGGTCACAATCCTCGCATGAATGTGACCGGTCACACAAGGCGCCCGGCGAGCATCAGGGACGTCGCGACCGCCGCCGGCGTCTCGTACCAGACCGTCTCGCGGGTGATCAACGGACATCCCAGCGTCCGGCCGTCCACCCGGGAGCGAGTGCTGGCCGCCATCGACGACCTGGGCTTCCGCCGCAACGCGACGGCCCTCGCCCTGGCCAGCGGCCGCAGCCGGGCCGTGACCGTGCTCACCGCGAACACCACCCACTACGGCTACGCCTCGATCCTGCAGGGCATCGAGGAGGCCGCCCGCGCCGCTTCGTACGCGGTGGGCATCGGGGTCCTGGAGTCCGCCGAGGACGCTGCCGTCGCCGCGGAGGTGCAGCGCGCGGCGGACGCGGGCGGCGGGCTGATCGTGATCGCCTACGACCCGGCCGGGGTGCGGGCGCTGGGGACCGTGCCCGCCGGGCTGCCGGTCGTCGGCGTGGTCGAGACACCGGCGAGCCCGCCCGCCGGCGAGAGCCCCTGGGTGTGGGCCGACGACCGCGAGGCCGCCTACCAGGCGACCCGCCATCTGCTTGCCCTCGGCCACGAGACCGTGCACTACGTCGCCATCCCGTCCAGCACCCGCCGCACCAGCGCCCGCACCAGCGGCTGGCGGCAGGCGCTCAAGGAGGCCGGCGCTCCCCAACCCAAGCCCGTGCAGAGCAGTTGGGGCCCGGCGGGCGGCCACGCCGCGGGTCTGAAGCTCGCGCGGGACCCGTCCGTCAGCGCGATCCTGTGCGGCAACGACGACCTCGCGCTCGGGGTGCTCCGGGCCCTGCACGAGGCCGGCCGCCCGGTGCCGGGCGAGGTGAGCGTGGCCGGTTTCGACGACGCCCCGCACTCCGCGTTCCTCACCCCGTCCCTGACGACCGTACGCCTGGACTTCACCGGCCTCGGGCGGGCCGCGTTCGGCCTGCTGCACGGGGCGCTGGAGGAGTCGGCGCCGGTCGCCCCGCATCCGGTGTCCGTTCCGGAACTGGTGGTGCGGGAGAGCTCGGGCCCGCCGCCCGCCGATCGCTGAACACCCGTCGCCGGACGAGCAGTTGTGAATCCCGCTCCCTGATCCGAACCGCCTGCTTTCGGAAAGGCACGTGATGAAGAGAAGAGCTCTCCCCGCCCTGGCGCTGATATGCGCCGCCGGCCTGACCGCCAGCGCGTGCAGTGATCCGACCGCCGGGGACTCCGGTCCGGACGACGCCGAGCAGACGGCGGTCGACCCGACCGCCCGCCTCGACGGCGTGAAGCTGACCATGTGGACCGCGCAGAACACGGTCACCGCGCCCAAGCAGGTCATCGACGCCTTCGAGAAGGCCACCGGCGCCACGGTCGACACCCAGGCGATCCCGGACCTCTACGAGCAGAACGTGCCGACGAAGCTGGCCTCCGGCGACCGGCCCGACCTGATGTTCTGGCAGCCGTCCATCTCCACGCTGCCGTTCGTCCAGCCGAAGCAGAACCTGCTCACCCTGGACGGCGAGCCGTGGGTGTCCAAGCTCGGAGACACCGAGAAGTCCCTCGGTGTCATCGACGGCAAACGCTACGCGGCGATCGTCACCAGCCCCGCGATGCTCGGTGTCTACTACAACAAGGACGTCTTCAAGCGGGCCGGGCTGACCGAGAAGGACTTCCCCCGGTCCTACGACGACCTGCTCGCCCTCGGCCACAAGATCGTCGACAAGACCGACGCGGCCGCCTTCTACGAGGCCGGCGGCGACAAGTGGCCCCTGCAGTGGCAGACGCAGGTCCAGCTCACCGACCTCGACCGGCAGTGGTGGGCCGATCTGAACCGGAACAAGAAGAAGTGGACCGATCCGGTCGTCGTCGGTGCCATCAAGAAGTACAAGGAGAAGCTGCTCGACGCCGGGCTCGCCCAGAAGAACTACCGGACGGGCACGTTCACCGGGCAGGCCGACGCGCTGTGGAAGGGCGAGGCCGGCATGGTCCTCAACGTCACCTCCTTCCAGAGCCAGTTGCAGGCCAAGTACTCCACGGCCGAGATCGACCGGAAGATCGGCTGGTTCCCCGTGGCCAACTCCTCGGCCACCGGCCTGTACTCCCCCGACCAGACCAACGGTGTCGTCGCCTTCAAGACCGGTGACGAGAAACGGCAGAACGCGGCCCGCCAGTTCCTCGCCTTCTGGCTCGGCCCGGACTACCCGGACTACATCAAGACGATGAAGATCCCGTCCGTGCAGCCGTCCGTCCCCACGCCCGACGGCCTGCCCGGGACGTCCAAGGCACAGGTCGCGGCCCTGCCGAAGGCCATCGGCGTCTTCCAGGCCAAGGCGATCGTCGCCCCGGACACGCACCTGTACCTGGCCGACATGATCTTCGGCAAGAAGAGCCCCCAGCAGGTCGCGCAGGCGATCCAGGACCAGTTCGCGCAGGTGGCCAAGGCCCAGGGCGCGCCAGGGTTCTGACGATGGCGGACACGGCCGTACGTACCGAGCCCGCGCCGGTCAGGGGCGCGCCGAAGAAGGTGGGGCGGCTGCCACGCGCGGCCGTGCACCACCCCTGGTGGTTCGCGCTGCCCGCGATCGTCGTCTTCGCGGGCTTCTTCCTGGTGCCCAACCTGCTGAACTTCTACTACCCGTTCACCGACTGGTCCTCGTACCACGCGGACATCGCCTTCACGGGCCTGGACAACTTCCGGACCATCGCCGAGGACGGCTCGCTGCTGCGGGCGATCCGCACGACCCTGGTGTACGCGCTGCTGGCGGCGCTGTTCCAGAACGGCTTCGGGCTCGTGCTGGCGCTGCTGCTGGAGGACGACAGCCGCTTCAACCGGTTCTTCCGGGCCGTGTTCTTCCTGCCGGTGCTGATCTCGGCGCTGGCGACCGGCTATGTCTTCCAGGCGCTGCTGGACCAGGACGGGGCGGTCAACTCCCTCCTCGGTACGGACGTTCCGTGGCTCGGGTCGACGACCTGGACGCTGGTGATCGTCACGCTCATCCACGGCTGGAAGTGGATGGGCCTGTCCATGCTGATCTATCTGGCCGGGCTCAAGGGCATCCCCGGCGAGATGCTGGAGGCCGCGAAGTGCGACGGGGCGGGGCCCTGGCGGACCTTCCGGTCGGTGCGCTGGCCGATGCTCGCGCCCGCCGTCACCTTCAACGTCACCACGGCGCTGATCGGTTCGATGAACACCTTCGACATCGTGCAGGCCACGACGGGCGGCGGCCCGGCGGCCTCCACCGAGGTCTTCAACATCTACATGTTCCGCATCTTCGGGCAGGGCCTGTACGCCCAGGCCTCCGCGATGAGCCTCGTGCTGTTCCTGGTCGTGGTCGCGGTGGCGATCCCGCTGGTCGTGGGGCTGCGGCGAAGGGAGCAGATGCTGTGACCGCGGTGTGGCGGTACGGCCGCCCGTCCCTCGTCGTCCTGCTCGCCGCCCTGGCGGTCGGGGTACCGCTGTGGCTGGTGGCCGTCACCTCGGCCAAGCCGCAGGCGGAGGCGATCGAACCGAACCTGGACCTGCCCCGGCACTGGCAGCCCGCGACCAACTACGCGGACGCCCTCAGCGAGGGCGAGATGCTGCGCGGCTTCCTCAACTCGCTGCTGGTCGTGGTGCCTTCGGTGGTCCTGGTGCTGCTCCTGGGGGCGGGCGCCGCCTGGGTCTTCGCCCGCCGCACATCGAAGCTGGTCTCGGCGGCGTACGCGCTCTGCATCAGCGGGCTGCTGCTGCCGCCCGCCGTCATCACCATCGTGATGGAGCTGCGGCAACTGGGCCTGGCGAACACGCGTCCCGGCATGATCGCCGTCTACACCGGCATGTACCTGTCCACGTCGATCTTCTTCATGACGGGCTTCATCCGCGCCTTCCCCGTGGAACTGGAGGAGGCGGCCCGGATGGACGGGGCGTCGCCGTCACGGATCTTCTGGCGGATCGTGCTGCCGCTGCTCCGGCCGGTGATCGCCACCGCGACGATCATGGTGATGCTCTACGCCTGGAGCGACGTCTTCTACGCGTTCTTCGTCCTCGGCGGCGGAGACCGGGCGACCCTGCCGCTCAACCTCTACCAGGTCGCCAGCGCCCAGCTCTACCTGAACAACTGGCACCTCGTCTTCGCGTACGTCGTGGTGATGAGCCTGCCCATGGTCGCCGTGTTCCTCGTCGGCCAGCGAAAGATCGTGTCCGGAATCACCAGTGGAGCCGTCAAGTGACTGGAGGTCCAGCAGCGTGATCACCCCCGCCCGCACGAGAGTCCGCACGAGATCCCGAACCAGAACCGCCCTGATCACAGCACTACTTGGAGCAGCCGCCATGGCAGGCACCCTCCCCGCGGCCGGGCCCGCCGCCGCGGCCGGTCCACAGCGCCTCACCGTCGACCTCGACGCCTCCGAGGGCCCGGTGATGCTGGGCGCCAACGGATCGCTGTACGGCCTCAGCGACGACGGCGTGCCCAGTGACGCCGCGATGGAGCCCCTGAAGATCACCAGCGTCTCGCAGAAGCCCGAGGGCGGCGCCCAGCACCCCAACGGCGACGCGCTCACGGTCTCGAAGTCGTTCTTCCGCAACGGCGGTGGCGAGATCAACGTGATGATGCAGGACATCTACGCCAAGTGGCCCTACGAGGACCTCGGCATCGACGACTACCTCCCCAAGGTCGACAAGATCGTCAAGGAGATATCGGCCGACCCGAACAGCGACCGGTTCGTCTACATCCCGTTCAACGAGCCCGACCAGATCTGGTACAAGCTCGACGTGGCGGACCAGGCGCAGTACGAGAAGAACCGCGACCGGTTCTTCAAGGACTGGAAGACGGTGTACCACCGCATCCGCGCGATCGACCCGGACGCGCGGATCGCCGGCCCCAACGAAGCCGCCTACCACACGCGCCTGCTGAAGGACTTCCTCGCCTTCGCCAAGCGGGAGAACGTGCTGCCCCAGATCATGACCTGGCACGAACTGGGCTCCGGCTCACTGCGCGACTTCCAGGCCCACTACGACGACTACCGCCGGCTGGAGCGCGAGGCGGGCATCACCCCGCTGAAGATCAACATCGACGAGTACGCCAACCGCCGCGACCTGTCCGTGCCCGGGCAGCTCGTGCAGTGGGTGTCCATGTTCGAGCGCAACAAGGTCTACGCGAACATGGCCTACTGGGACGCCGCCGGCAACCTCAGCGGCCATGTGGTGCGCTCCAACATCCCCAACGGCGGCTGGTGGCTGTTCCGCTGGTACGCGGGCCTGACCGGGAACACCGTGCGGGTGACGCCGCCGCAGCCGAACACCATCGACACGCTCCAGGGGCTCGCCTCCCTCGACGCCTCCCGCCGCCAGGCGCAGGTGCTGCTCGGCGGCTCCGCCGGTGACGCGGAGGTGGTCGTACGGGACGTCCCCCGCTCCGTGTTCGGCCGCACGGTGACCGCGACCGTCGCCGAGGCCGCCTGGTCCGGCTACGAGGGGCAGCACGCGGCGCCCCGGGTCCTCGCGCGCACCAAGGTGACGGTGCAGGACGACGGTTCGGTGACGGTCCCGCTGCGCGGGATGCACAAGATGTCGGCCTACCGGGTCGTCCTCACCCCCGGCGGCTCCGGCACCCCGTCCGCGGCCTCCGTTCCGTGGTCGGCGTCGTACGAGGCCGAGGACGCGGCCATCACCGACGGCAAGGTCTACACGCAGGGCACCGTGCAGAACGCCAACGGCTACGCGGCCTCCGGCACCAAGGACGTCGGCTCCCTCAACCAGCCCGGCAGCAAGGTGGCCTTCTCGGTGACGGTGCCGAAGGACGGCGCGTACGACCTGGCCATCCTGTACGGCAACCAGTCCGGCGGCCCGGCCACCCAGAAGCTGTCGGTCGACGGCGGCGACCCGGTGACCGTCGCCTATCCCTCCACCGAGAACTGGACCTACCGCGCCAAGAAGGACGTCACCCTGCGACTGAAGGCCGGGACGCACCAGTTGACCCTGTCCAAGGGCGAGGCCGAGGTCACCCTCGACCGGATCGACCTGACCTCGCGCACCGGTGCCCCGTCCGCGTCGTACGAGGCGACCCTGGCCGACATCAGCGGCCGGCCGTCGTACGACTACGCGTCGTCCGCCGGGGTGGGCACGGGCGCCCTGGTCCTGCGCTCGGGCGACAAGGCCGTCTTCGACGTCTACGCCCCGCGCGACGGCTACTACACGGTCACGCCCCGCTCCACGGCGGCGGTGAAGCTCGCGCTGCACGGCGAGACGGTCACGGCGGCGCCCGGCCGGCCGCTGCGGCTCTACCTGGTCGCGGGCAACAACCGGATCGCCATGACGTCGGCCCACTCCGCCGTCCGCTCCCTCGACGTCTCCGGCGAGGGCTCGGCCGCCGGCACCCTCTCCTACGAGGGCGCCTCGGCGGCGCTCGCCGGCGGGGCCAGGCTCGTCGACTCCCCGCACGCCTCCTCGGGCTCGTACATCGGCCGGCTCGGCAACAGCCCCTCCAGCACCGCCGGGTTCACGGTGGACGCCCCTCGCGCCGGCCGCTACCTCCTGGTCGTCCACTACGCGCACAACGACCGGCGGGACAACGGCCACGCCTACAACACGGACATCATGTCCCGTACCGCCGACATCACCGTCGGCTCCGGCGCGCCGGTGAAGGTCACCTTCAAGAACACCTGGAGCTGGGACGACTACTGGACCGTCGGCGTCCCTGTCGACCTGAAGAAGGGCACCAACACGGTGACGTTCGGCAACGCGAGCGCCTGGGCGCCGAACATCGACCGGATCGAGCTGGGCCGGGTCGTGGGCTGATCCCGTGAGCCACGGGTGACGCAGTGCCGGTTGCGGAGGATCGAACCTCATCCTCCGCAACCGGGGCCCCACCACGCACCGTCTTTTGTCATGGCCGCCGCACGCCCGGGCGGCCATGACCACGGCCCGTCCCGGGCCACGACAACGGGGAGTTCCATGCGTACGAAGCTCGGCTCGGTCCTGGCGGCGACGGTCCTGGCGACCGGCATGGGCGTCGCGATGGCGCCCAGCGCCTCCGCCGCCGACAACTGCTGGGCGGACGGGGACGGCATCCGCTCCTGGTGCCGCAACGTGTCCGGCGCACCGGTGTACGGATACATAGGCAACAACCACATCTACCCCGACCCCACCAAGGTGGTCGGATACATGTACTCCAACCCCAGCTGGTTCTACTGCAAGCTGGACGGCCAGGCCTGGGTCGGCGGGCCGCACCCGACCCGCTGGCTGCTGACCGTGGCCGACAACGGGAAACTCGGCTACATGAAGGACACCGCGATCTACAGCGAGACCGACCCGGTCCGCAACTGCTGACCTCAGGTCACCACGCGACAGTGCCGCAGTCCGCCGAGGAGGCGGGCTGCGGCACCGTCGTGTTCCGGCCGATCTCGCCCTGCCGGGGCCCGGTGTGACATCTCGTCACCCGCATCCCCTATGCTTCTACATGCTTGTAGAAGCTAGTACACGCACGTGAAGGAGTGGACGCCACCATGGTGTTCAAACGACTGCTCGGCGCGCTCGGTGTGGGCGGCCCCACGGTCGACACGGTCCTCGACCCCGGCCCCGTCCGCCCCGGCGGCACGCTCACCGGCCAGGTCCACCTGGTCGGCGGCAAGGCCGACTTCGACATCGAGCACATCACCCTGGAGCTGGTGGCCCAGGTGGAGGCCGAGCACGAGGGCGGTGAGAGCGAGGGCGTCGTGGCCTTCGACCGCTTCACCGTCGGCGGCGGCTTTCGGCTCGCCGAGGGCGAGCGGCGCAGCCTGCCGTTCAGCGTGACCCTGCCCTGGGAGACGCCGGTCACCGAGCTGCACGGCCAGAGCCTGGGCGTCGTCCTCGGGGTGCGCACCGAGCTGTCGGTGGCGGGCGCGAAGGACAAGGGCGACCTGGACCAGCTGACCGTCGCACCGCTGCCCGCGCAGGAGGCCGTGCTCGAAGCCCTCGGGGGGCTCGGCTTCGGCTTCAGGTCGGCCGACCTGGAGTACGGGCGCATCGGCGGCACGGGCCAGCGGCTGCCCTTCTACCAGGAGATCGAGCTCGTCCCCTCGCCCGCTTACGCGCAGCAGGTCAACGAGGTCGAGCTGACGTTCCTGGCGGACCCGGGAGGCATGGAGGTGGTGCTGGAGGCGGACAAGCGGGGCGGCTTCCTGTCGCCCGGCCGTGACGCGCTCACCCGCTTCACCGTCTCCCACGAAGGGGTCGGGCAGCAGGACTGGCCCGCGCTCGTCGACGGCTGGATGCGGCAACTGGTCGAGCACCGGGCCTCGTACGGCTCCCCCGCGGGCTACGGCGCCCCCTTGGGCCACGGCAGCCCCGCCGCCTTCGGCCCGGGCGGCCACGGTCACGACGGGCACCACCACGACGGCCACCGCTCCGGCCCCGGCATGGGCACCGCCGTCGCGGCGGGCGCGGCCGGGCTCGCGGTCGGGGTCGTCGGCGGCATGGTCGCGGGCGAAGTCGTCGACGAGGTCGGGGACTTCTTCGAGGGCGACGAGGACGAGGAGGGCTGACGCCGTCCGGGCCCGGCACTCACAGGGGCGTGGCCGCGTGCAGGATGAGGACCATCGTCACGGCCGAGTTCGCGGAGGACATCGCGGACACGGCCGTGCCCGCTGCCGCGCCCCAGGCCGCCAGGCCGACCGAGGTGAAGGCCGGGGGCCAGGTGCGCACGGCGGGTGCCGGGCCGAGGAGCGCCGCCACGCGGCGGGGCACCGGCCCCGGTGCGGCGAGGCCCGCGAGCGTGGGCACCGGGGTGCCGCGGGAGACGAGCGCGGCCGTGCCGATGGCGCGCGCCACCGTGCGGCGGCTGCCGATCGCCCGGGCCGCCTCCTCGTCGGCCCACCGCTCGGCCGTGTACGCCACGGCGGTGCGCAGCGGCCGCAGGAACGGGTTGGCGCGGGCGGCGAGTTGCACGGCCAGCAGGAAACGGTCGTGCCGGGCGGCGAGGTGCGCCCGCTCGTGGGCGAACAGGGCCCGGCGCTCGGCCGCCCCGAGCCGGTCCAGCAGGGCGGTGGTCACCACGACACGGCCCCCACGCGCGCCCCGGGCACGGCGGCCGCCAGTGCCGCCCGGAGCACCCCCTCCGGTCCGCCTGCCGCCGGGCAGTGCGTAGGCGTAAGGGACGGCGTCGGGCAGGACGGCCACCTCGGTGTCCGGCAGGCCGGCCAGGGCGCGGTGGGCGTGGCGGCGCACCCGGGCGTGCCGCCACAGCGTCCGGGCGCAGGCCGCGACCACCGCGCACAGCGCGGGAATGGCGGCCTTGCCGACGATCTCGTCATGCGGCACCGCCGCCCGCACCTCGGGGTCGGACCAGCCGTCCGGCAGCGGATTGCCGGGCAGTTGGGCGGTGCCCACCACCATCACCAGGCCCAGGCACACGGTGCTGCACAGCGCCAGCACCACGGCGAGCACGGTGAGCAGCCGGGTCGCGGTGCGCGGGTGCAGATGCTGCTCCGCCAGGCGCGCGACCGGCCACGCCGTGAGCGGCAGGACCAGCGGAAGAAAGACGAACACCCCCATGAGGCTTCAGTCTTCCCCCTCGCCGTGGGCCTGATCCAGCAGGCCGCGCAGCAGCCGCTCGTCGTCCGGGTCGAGGCCGGTGACGAAGCTGGCGAGCACGGCCCCGCGGTCGTTCTCGGCGTCCAGCACCTTGCGCATCTTCCGGGCGGCCAGGCCCGCCTGGTCCGAGGCGGGCGTCCAGGCGAAGGACCGGCCGACCCGCTCCCGGGTGACCGCGCCCTTGCCCAGCAGCCGGGTCAGGATCGTGATCACCGTCGTGTAGGCGAGGTCGCCGCCAAGACGTTCCTGCACCCAGCCGGCCGTGGCCGGACCGTCCGCCTCCCGCAGTGCCGACAGCACCAGCGCCTCCAGCTCGCCCTGCCCCCGCCGGGGACGCTGCCGGGGATCCGTCACCGCCCTGCCTCCCTTCCGCCTTCGTTGCCCGTACGGACATCGTATAGATCCGCGGACCGTCCCCCGGTTCTTCTACAGTGCTGTAGATTTTACGGGACCGCACACGCCAAGAAGGAGTACCTCGTGGGAGTTTCCCTGTCCAAGGGCGGCAACGTCTCGCTCAGCAAGGAGGCGCCGGGCCTCACCGCCGTCCTGGTCGGCCTGGGCTGGGACGTGCGCACGACCACCGGCACCGACCACGACCTCGACGCCTCCGCCCTCCTCCTCGACGCCTCCGGCAAGGTCCCCTCGGACGAGCACTTCGTCTTCTACAACAACCTGAGGAGCCCGGACGGCTCGGTCGAGCACACCGGCGACAACCTCACCGGCGAGGGCGAGGGAGACGACGAGAGCGTCAAGGTGAACCTCGCCGCCGTGCCCGTTGGGATCGACAGGATCGTGTTCCCGGTCTCCATCCACGACGCCGACAACCGCGGCCAGAGCTTCGGTCAGGTCCGCAACGCCTTCATCCGGGTCGTCAACCAGGCCGGCGGCCAGGAGATCGCCCGCTACGACCTGTCGGAGGACGCCTCCACGGAGACCGCGATGGTCTTCGGCGAGCTGTACCGGCACGGCGCCGAGTGGAAGTTCCGGGCCGTCGGCCAGGGCTACGCCTCCGGGCTGGCCGGGATCGCGTCCGACTTCGGCGTGAACGTCTGACACGGACCGACCGCGCCGCCGGGCCCGCCAGCGCGTGACCGGGCCCGGCGGCCGCCTCAGCAACCGACCGGGAGACCACGTGGCCCCACCGTCCCGCCTCCGCCCGGAGGACCGCGCCGACTTCGAAGCCGTCCTGCACCTCGCGATGGCCGGCGCGGAGATCCGCGGCGCCCTGCGCGCCGACCCGACCGGCCAGGCCGCCGCGCACCTGCGCGCCCACGCGCTCGCCCACGCCGACGCCATCACGGCGGCGGCCGACGAGCCGTACCGGACCTATCTCGCCGTACGGCGGGCGGCCCGGCGGGAGACACCGCCGCCGCTCGGCACGGGCAGTCTGCTGCCGGCCCTCGCGGTGCTCACCCCGCTCGTGGCGGCCGTCTCCGCCGGGGCGCTGCTGCTGCTCGGCGGCCTGCTCCGGGTGGCCGGCGCGCCGGGCCCGTTGCCCGGCTCGCTCGTCGCGTCCGGCTGGACCCTGGCGCTCGTGGCGGCCGTGACCGGCCTCGTCGCCCTGGCCGCGGTGCTGCGTACGGCCCTGGGCAGGCCCGCCGTCCCACCGGCCCCCGACCAGGTGGAGCACGCCCGGCAGGTCTGGCGGCAGGCGCTGCTCGACCACGGCGTCCTGCCCCACCTGCGCCGGCACCTCACCCCGCATCCCGAGGCGGCGCTCACGCCGTGCTCCCCGCCCGATACGCTCGCGCCGTGCCCGGCCCGGGCGGGAAAGGACAGGACACCATGTTCGGACTGAGCGAGCTCGCGATCATCCTCATCGTCGTCATAGCCGTCCTCGCGGCCAAGAAGCTGCCCGAGCTGGCCCGCTCGGCCGGCAAGTCGGCGCGCATCCTCAAGGCCGAGGCCCGCGCCGCGCGGGAGGAGGAGGCGGGCACGGCACCCGCGCCGCGGGTGGTCCAGGGCGAGATCGTCCCGCCGGGCACCGGCACGACCCCGCCCGGCGCCAAGGCGGCGGACGCCCCGGACCCCCGCTGATCCGTCCTCCCGCTGATCCGTCCCGCGGCTACAGCGTGCGCTCCAGGCGGTCCGCCACCAGCTTGACGAACGTCGCCGGGTCCTTCGGCTGGCCGCCCTCGGCGAGCACCGCCAGCGTGTGGAGCAGTTCCGCGGACTCGGCGAGCTCGGTGCGGTCCTCGCGCTCCCGGTAGGCCTGGTTCAGGCCCTTCACCAGCGGGTGGCCGGGGTTGAGCTCCAGGATCCGCTTGGCGCGCGGCACCTCCTGGCCCATGGCCCGGTACATGTTCTCCAGGGCCGGGGTCAGGTCGTGCGCGTCCGAGACCACGCAGGCCGGGGAGACGGTGAGGCGCGTCGAGAGGCGCACCTCCTTGACGTCCTCCGCCAGCCGCTCCCCCATCCAGCCGAGCAGACCGGCGAACTCCTCGGCCTGCTTCTCCCGCTCCTCGTCGGCCTTCTCCTCCCCCTTGGCGTCCAGGTCGATCTCGCCCTTGGCGACGGAGCGCAGCTTCCTGCCCTCGTACTCGCCCACGGCGTCGACCCACACCTCGTCGACCGCGTCGGTGAGCAGCAGGACCTCGATGCCCTTGTCGCGGAACGCCTCCATGTGCGGGGAGTTCTCGATGCTCTGCCGGGACTCGCCGGTGAGGTAGTAGATGTCCTCCTGGCCGTCCTTCATCCGCTCCAGGTACTGCTTCAGCGTGGTCGGCTCGTCGTCGGCGTGCGTGGTCGCGAACGAGGCCACGGCGAGGATGGCGTCGCGGTTCTCCGAGTCGGTGACCAGGCCCTCCTTCAGGACCGTGCCGAACTCCCGCCAGAACGTGGCGTAGCGGTCGGCGTCCTTGGTCATGAGGTCCTTGACCGTGGACAGCACCTTCTTCGTCAGGCGGCGCTGCATCATCCGGATGTGCCGGTCCTGCTGCAGGATCTCGCGGGAGACGTTGAGCGAGAGGTCCTGCGCGTCGACGACGCCCTTGACGAAGCGGAGGTACGGCGGCAGCAGCGCCTCGCAGTCGTCCATGATGAAGACGCGCTTCACGTACAGCTGCACACCGCGCCGGAAGTCCCGGGTGAACAGGTCGTGCGGGGCGTGCGAGGGGACGAAGAGCAGGGCCTGGTACTCGAAGGTGCCCTCCGCCTGCAGCCGGATCGTCTCCAGCGGCTCGCGCCAGTCGTGGCTGATGTGCTTGTACAGCTCGTGGTACTCGTCGTCGGACACCTCCTCGCGCGAGCGCGCCCACAGGGCCTTCATCGAGTTCAGCGTCTCGGGCTCGGGCGCGCCGTCGCCCTCGCCAGCCTCCGGGACCATCCGGATCGGCCAGGTGATGAAGTCCGAGTACCGCTTGACGATCTCCCGGATCGTCCACGGCGAGGTGTAGTCGTGGAGCTGGTTCTCGGGGTCGGCGGGCTTGAGGTGGAGCGTCACCGAGGTGCCCTGCGGGGCGTCGTCGACGGTCTCCAGGGTGTAGGTGGCCTCGCCCCGGGAGCTCCAGCGGGTGCCCCGGCTCTCGCCGGCGCGCCGGGTGACCAGCGTGACCTCGTCCGCCACCATGAAGGCGGAGTAGAAGCCGACGCCGAACTGGCCGATGAGCCCCTCGGCCCCCGCCGCGTCCTTGGCCTCCTTCAGCTCCTTCAGGAGGGTGGCCGTACCCGACTTGGCGATGGTGCCGATGAGCTGCCCGACCTCGTCGTACGACATCCCGATGCCGTTGTCCCGCACCGTGAGGGTACGGGCCTCCTTGTCGACGTCGATCTCGATGTGCAGGTCGGAGACGTCGGCGTCGAGCGCGTCGTCCCGCAGCTTCTCCAGACGCAGCTTGTCGAGCGCGTCGGAGGCGTTGGAGACGAGCTCGCGCAGGAAGACATCCTTGTTCGAGTAGACCGAGTGGATCATCAGCTGGAGCAGCTGACGGGCCTCTACCTGGAACTCAAACGTTTCGGTCGTCATGGTTCGCGAATACCTCACAGGTCCCACAGTCGCCTGAACTGGTGGCCGTCACTTGAACGGGTGGCAGTCACTGTAAAACACCAAGTCAGGCCACAGACCGGGAATCAGACGAGGTGGGCGAAGACCACCAGGTTCTCGGTGTAGTCCCGGGCCTGGCGGTCGTAGGCGCCGGAGCACGTGATGAGGCGGACCTGGGCGTCGGGGGTGTCGCCGTAGACGCGCTCGCTGGGGAAGTCGTCCTTGGCGAAGGACTCGGCGTCGTCGACCACGAAGGTCGCCCTGCTCCCGTCGGCGCGCGCCACGTGGAAGCGGTCGCCCTTCCTCAGCTCGCTGAGCCGGGCGAACACGGCCGGGGACGTCTTGGTGTCGACGTGCCCGGCGATGATCGCGGTCCCGGCCTCGCCGGGTGAGTGGCCCCCGGCGTACCAGCCGACGAGGTTGGTGTCGTCGGCGGGCGGGGGGTCGAGCTGACCCGAACGGCCGATGGCGAGATCCGTGAAGGGCGCGTCGACCGCGATCTTGGGGATGTGCAGGCGGACCGGCCGGGATCGCGGCAGTCCGGCCCCGGACGTGGCGGACGGCTGCGGAGCCGCGGACGTCGGCGGCGCCTCGGGGACGGCGGGCGCGGCCGAGGCGGCGGGCGCGACGGCCGGCGGGGCGTGCGGAGGGCCGCCGGTGTCGGACGACCCACCGCGGCCGGTGAACAGGCTCACGGTCAGGGCCAGGGCGGCCACGGCCCACACCACCCACACGGCGGTGCGCAGCCGCCGCCTCGGCGGGGCGGGATCTGGTGCGTCGGGGGAAGGAGGGCTGGCTGCCATCGAAGACCACCTCACTCGGGCACGGCAGCGGGAACGGACACGGGCTCGAACAGGGGCACGGGCACGGCGCGCGGGAGGACGAGCCGGACCGCCGCGACGCGACAGACACGTGCGGCGGCCACAGCGGTCATGAGGTCAGGCACCCGTCACGCGGCGCCCCGCGAGGCCTTCTGGCGCCGCAGCGCGTACAGGCCGGTGCCGGCCACCGCCAGCATCGCCAGCCCGCCGGCCGTCACGCCCGGCGAGGCGGCCAGCCCGCCGCCACCGGTGTGCATCCCGCCGCGCGGCTTGTGGTGCTTGTCGTGCTTGCCGTGCCAGGAGCCCTTGTCGTGGTCGTCGTGCTTGCCGTGATCCTCGTGCTTGCCGTGCTCGTCGTGCTTGCCGCCGAACGCGTCCTCGTCGTGCTTGTCCTTCCAGGTGTCGTCGCCGCGCTCGCCGTCCTTGAAGGTGTCCGGCTCGTGCTTGGGGTTGTCCCAGTCGTCGTCGGCGTTCACCGCGGCCAACGCTCCGCCACCGGTGTGGACCCCGCCGCGCGGCTTGTGGTGCTTGCCGTGCCCGAAGTCCTTCCCGTGGTCGTCGTGCCGGCCGTGCTCGTCACCCTTGCCGTGCTCGTCGCCCTTGCCGTGCTTGTCGCCGAACGCGTCCTTGTCGTGCTTGGAGCCGTCCAGGTCGTCGTCGGCGTTCACCGCGGCCAACGCTCCGCCACCGGTGTGGACCCCGCCGCGCGGCTTGTGGTGCTTGCCGTGCCCGAAGTCCTTCCCGTGGTCGTCGTGCCGGCCGTGCTCGTCACCCTTGCCGTGCTTGTCGCCGAAGGCGTCCTTGTCGTGCTTGGAACCGTCCGAGTCGTGGTCCGCGGTCGCGGCGGCCAGGGCTCCGCCACCCGTGTGGACTCCGCCGCGCGGCTTGTGGTGTTTGCCGTCCTTGTGGTGCTCCTTGCTGTAGGAATTGGTGTCGTGGTCCCGGTCACCCATCACCTCGGCGTAGGCGGCGGGTGCGGCGATCGCGAGGGCGGCCGTGGCCGTGGCCGTCGCGAGCAGCATGCGGGCAGAGCGCATCGGTGAATCCTTCCGTCGCGGGCCGGGCAGCTGACGCCTCGCCAGCTCACGAGACCCGGCCTCGACGTGAACCACCGTCAGTCATGCCGGTCCGTCCCACCATCCAGGGCGTTCACTCGGGTTACGACCCCACCCTGACGGCGGCACCCCACCCCCCGTGTCCTGCCGCACGGCCCGCAACCTCCGGCCCGCCGGCACCGTCTCCTACGGCGACACACGGGCCAGGACCGTTCCGGCCCGGACCATCACGGGAGGCGCTCATGGCCATGGTCGGCCTGTTCTGGATCGGCGAGGACTCGGTGTACGTGGGAACCGAGCCGGTGGGAGCGGCCCCGGGGGTACGGCTGACCGAGGCCGGCGTGGAGACGCTGGGGCCCGATCAGAGCGGGTTCCGGGCGTGGGACGAGGTGGTCCGGATCGGGACCGAGGGCGTGCCCGTGCGGTCCGGTGCGCGCAGGATGGCGTCGATGGCGTTCGACGCGGTGCTCGTCGCGGTGACGGGGTACGGCGATCTGCCGCCCGCCTTCCTCGTGGAGGTGGCGACAGCCGAGGAGACCGTCGAGGTCACCGTGCACGCGGCGGTCGCCGGCGGGTTCTATCAGCCGTCCGAGTACGAGCTGTCCGTCGCCCTCCTGGAACGGCTCGCCGACGGGGGTGCCGAGGTCGGCGACCTCCTCGCGTGGGGCCGGGACCACGCGGCCGAGGGCACTCCGCCGCGCGAGGAGCGCGAGGCGCTGCTGCGGAAGTGGGCCGGCGTGTAGCCTTCCGGCGCCCGCGGGCGTCAGCGGGGTCCGGGTCCCCGGTGCCCCGTGCGGGTCGGGTCCGGGTCGACCAGCTGTGCCGCCATGCCGACGAGGACGAGCCCGCCCGCGATGAGCAGCCCCTGCGACAGGGCGATCCCGCAGCCCAGGGCCGTGACGCCGAGCGCCAGCCCCCACCAGGCGCCGGTGCGCCGGTACTCCCGGGGCCGGGCGGGGCGGCCGGTCCTCAGGGCGCGGGCGAATCTGGGGTCCTCCCGCTCGAGTCGCGCGGCGAGATCGACCAGGCGTTCGTCTTCGGACCGGGGCACGGCTTCTCCTTCCCGAACCCTGCGGCGCTTGGGGGCAGGGCACGGCCGAGGACAGGGCAAGTCGTGGGGTGAGGGCCGGGTGAGGATGCGGAGGTGGACAGCCCGCCGAGACGCGGCACGGCCGGTCTCACCAGGGCTTCGGCTTCTCCCTCCTCCAGCGGCTTCCGCCATCGGGCCCATCCCTCATCCTTCCCGGCGAGCGCACCCCCCGAACGCGGGACCGTGAGACGGACGTTCGGTTCGGGGGGCGTTCGGTGCGGGGGGGCGCTCGGGGGGCGCCGAGGAAGGCGTCCCGCCCTGTCCGGTCCGGCCGGACGCCCGCTAGCGCTCGGCCGGCTCGGCGGGCCGTGGGGCGGGCGTCGTGTCGTCGGGCCGGGGCTCGACGGCGGGCGACGGGGCCGTGCGGCCCGGCAGGAGGCCTTGTCCGGCCCGGAGCGCGCGGGCGAGCAGGTGTGCGCGTCCGGCGGCGATGGGGCCGAGGACCGCGAGGACGAGGACGTACCCGGCGATGAACGGGGCGAGGCGGTCGTCGAGTCCGGCGGTGGCGGCCATGGCGGCCAGGATCAGCGCGAACTCCCCTCGGGCGACGAGCGTGGTGGCGATCTCGGCGGCGGGCTCGGTCCCGTAGCGATACACGCGGGCGACGAGGAGTCCCGCGGCGACGTTCATGACGAGGGTCAGCGCGGCCGCCGCCGCGACCGGTCCGACGACGGAGACGATGTCGCCGGGGTCGATGGAGAGCCCGAAGGCGAAGAAGAAGATCGCCGCGAAGGCGTCGCGCAGCGGATGCACCAGGTCCCGGATGCGCGGCCCGGACGGGGTGCCGGCGAGGATCAGGCCGACCATGAAGGCACCGATGGCGTCGGCCACTCCGAGGACCTCGGCGACGCCGGCCACGAGGACGGCCGCGCCGAGGAAGCTGATGACGAGCAGTTCGTCGTCACGGGTCGCGATCAGGCGCCCGACCAGCCTGGTGCCGTAGCGGGCGGCGGCGGCCAGCAGCAGGAGGAAGCCGAAGGCCTTGGCGGCCTGCAGGGCCATGTCCCCGACACCCTGGGCGCCGCTGATGACCGGCTGGAGCGCGGCGAGGTACAGCGCGAGGAAGATGTCCTCGACGACGATGACGCCCAGGATGAGGCGCGTCTCGGGACGGCCGATGCGGCCGAGGTCGATGAGGATCTTGGTGACGATGGCGGACGAGGAGATGCCGAGGACACCGGCGAGCACCAGCGCCTCCCGGACGCCCCAGCCCAGGGCGAAGCCGAATCCCAGTCCGGCGCCGACGTTGAGCAGCAGATAGAGTCCGCCCGCGGTCAGCAGGCGCCGGCCGCCGCTCTTGAGGTCGTCGAGGTGGAACTCCAGGCCCAGGTAGAACAGCAGCAGCACGAGGCCGAGTGCGGAGAGCATCTCGAAGTCGTGGGCGTCCTGGACGATGACCAGGCCCGGGGTGTGCGGGCCGAGCAGGATGCCCGCGAGCATGAACAGCGGGATCGTCGGGAGTCCGATCCTGCCGCCGAGGCGGGCGAGGAACGCGGCGGCCAGGAAGGCGCCGCCCATGGCGAGAAGGCTGTCAGCGTGTCCCACGGGTCACCGCCTTCCTCTGCGTGGCGAAGGCGGATCGTTTCTGCGCGCGAGGGTGGATGGGCTCCTCCTTGTGGGGGATGTACCGGACATCGTGCTTCTTGTCGGCGTCTGCCCGGAGTCGCGGTCGGCGTGACACGCGAAGCTCCGGCCGTTGCCACTCTCACACGCGGTCCGGCCGCCTCACCATCCGTGCCCGCACCCATTTCCGGGGTGCGGACGGGACACCCGTCCCCACCCCCGATTCCCCGTCACACGTGCCGGTGGTCGATGCCCAGCAAGCTCGCCGCCGCGCGGAAGTCGGCCGCGTGGTGGCCGACCGCGAGGGACCAGTGGTGGCCGACGCCCGTGGCGCTCCACGCGTCGACCCATTCACCGGGATCGCGGCCGAAGTCGACCCGGCTGGTGGTGTTGCCGATCTCCAGCAGCGGTCCGGGGACGACGGTGCCCTCGGAGGTGACGAACGACAGGCTGCCGTCGGCGTCCTGGCCGAGGCCGAGCAGGGTGACGGGCCCGTGCTGGACGTCGAACTCGACGCTCACGCCCCAGCCGCGTTTGCCGTGGTAGACGCCGAGTCCGCGCAGGAGCGGGTCGCGGGCGCCGACCGCGAGGTGGGCGGGTCCGTCGTGGCCCATCTCCACGACGCCGTCCTCGAAGTTCAGGGCCTGGATCTCGGTGAAGGAGCCTCCCGCGCCGATGCTCTGGGAGGCCAGCTGCGCGAGGGAGGTGCGCAGTTCGTATTCGCCGGCCGCGGGCACGCCCCGGGCGGTGAGCAGGGAGGCGCCCAGGATCATGCCGGCGCCGAGGCGCTCGTGCAGTTCGCCGTCGAGACCGCGGTGGTAGTAGGCGAGGCTGTCGAGCGCGAAGTCCTCCACCAGCCGGTCGAGGGCGACCGACACGGTCGCGCCCCAGGCGAAGTCCTCCTCCACGACGCTGTCGTCCAGGGTGAAGACCCGCCGGGCGAGCGCCATCCGCTCGCGGGTCTCCGCCTCGGTCACGCGCTCCACGCGGTGCCGCAGGTCGTCGAACTCCAGCACCTCGACGTGCGAGCCGAAGGTGGTGGACAGCAGCGTGGGATCGGTCTGCACGTCGAGCATGCCGGGGTAGACGTGTCCCATGAGTCCGTGCCGGGCGTGCCGGAGGGCGGCGCGGATGTGCGCGGCCCGGATCCACTGCTCGATGCGCCGCCAGGCGGACTCCTGCCGCAGCCAGCCCGACACCGACCGGAAGGGGATGCCGGCCCGCCGGAAGACGTTGCCGACCTCGGGGACGGGGCACTGCCCGCAGTAGGCCAGCCACGCCCCGGTGTCGAAGGAGGCGTGGTCCATCCGCTCGGTCGGCTGGAGGTCGATGACGAGGACCGGTGTGTGCGAGCGCCGGGCGATCGGCAGCACCATCGACGAGGTGAGGTACGTCGTCAGGAACAGCACGATCAGGTCGCAGTCGGCGCGGCGCAGTTCCTCGGCGGCCCGGGCTCCCTCCTGGGCGTCGGAGACGAAGCCGGCGTCGGTGACCTCCGCGTCCATTTCCCGGAAGCGCTCGGCGACGAAGGCGGCCGACTCCTTGAGTTGCGGGAGGAGGCCGGGGAACTGCGGCCAGTAGGTGCCGAGTCCGCCGGCGACCAGTCCGATCCGGGTGCGGCGCCGGGTGACCGGCGGGAGCAGGTCGTGCAGGGCGGCGGCCCGTACGGCCGTGCGGTCCGCGGTCGTTGCCATGGTCGGTGCTCCTTGTCGGGGTGGGTCCGGCGGCTCAGGTGCTGGAGACGCGCAGGTCCGCTCGGTCCGTCACGGCGCCGGCGGAGCGCGGGACCAGGACGCGGATGATGAACAGCCCCGCGAGGGCCGCCGCCGTCATGCAGGCGGTGATCGTCCAGAGCAGGACGGCCGGGCTGTGGTCGGCGAGGGCGGGCGTGAAGAACGCGGCGACGGCGAAGACGCCCCGGGACAGGGCGTAGGTGAGGCCCTGGGTGGTGCCGCGGGTGTCGGCGGGCAGCGTCAGCTGCGACCACACCTTGTAGTTCGCCTCGCCCGCGAAGGGGTGGGACAGCTGGTAGAGGACGAAGAAGACGAGCATCCCGACGAGGGCGCCCGCGGTCAGGGACGCGATGACGAAGGCGAGGACCTGCACCACCGCGGCCACGTGGAACAGCCGGTCGCGCCAGGGGGTGTCGGCGACGCGCACGAAGGCGAAGGTGAGCAGCACGCCGATGGGGATGAAGGCCAGGTTGATGCCGGTGGCGAGGCTCTGGGAGGCGTCGCTGACGGTGACGAGCAGGTAGGTGCCGAACTGGCCGAAGGTGTTGGCGCCGAGGCCCCAGGTGACGTAGAAGACGAACGTCGCGGTCATCGGCAGCAGGGCGGCGCGGGTCCAGACGTTCTTCAGCGAGACGCCGCGGGGGACGGCACCCGCCTCTTTCTCGGTGGTGTTCCGCTCGTCCTCTTCGGTGTCCAGGTCGTCGGACAACTTCAGCCGGGACCTCAGGGCCCAGGTGACGAGCGCGGCGACGGCGAGTTGCCCGGTGATGAGCCGGGCCCCGGTCATGCCGGTGGTGGACAGCACGAAGCCGAGGAAGATGGAGACGGCGATGCCCAGCATCCACATGACCTGTGTGAAGGCCACGAGTCTGCCCCGGGCCCAGGAGGGCGCGGCGTCCGAGACCACGGCCAGGGACGTCGGCAGGTCGGCGCCGGCCGCGAGGCCTGCGACGAGGACGCCGATCAGCAGCGTGATGTCGTCCGGCGCCAGCGTGATGACGACCGCGCCGAACGCGAAGCAGAAGATGTCCCAGTTGTAGACGCGGCGGCGGCCGAAGAGGTCGGCGAGCCGGCCGCCGACGAGGGACCCGACGGCGATGCAGCCGGTGACGATCGCGCTGATCGCCCCGGCCATCCATACGCCCATGTCGTAACTGTCGCGGTAGATGGCCAGGTTGACGGAGATGGCGACGATCAGCCCGGCGTCGAGGTAGGAGGCCATGCCCGACAGGGCGGCGGCCTTCCAGAGCGGTGTGGGGATGGGGCGGGTACCGGCCATGATGCGACTCCGTCGTCTGGTGACATCGCGGTTTCGGGGGGCCTGGTCGCTGCGAATATAGGGCGCGAAAAACGTTGCAACAAGACGTCGCGCAGATCTGCGTGCGGTGACGCCGTCTCCCTCTGGCCCGTTCGGGGATATGGCGTGACCGGTCCAGCTCCCCTACGGTGAAGGTGGCCTAAAAACGTTTTAGGGGAAGGACCGTGTCCGTGCTCTCCCCCGCGCTCCGGCAGCTGTTCGAGGATCCGCCCCGCGACTTCGGCCCCACTCCCCTGTGGTGGTGGTCGGGTGCGAAGGTCACCCGTGAGCGACTCGCCTGGCAGCTGCGGGCGTTCGCGGAGGGAGGCGTCCACAACCTCGTCGTGATCAACCTGGCTCCGGCCGGGCCCACGTTCGGCGCCCGGGCCGACGATCCCACGTGGTTCGGTGAGGAGTGGTGGGACCGCTTCGGCGACGCCTGCGAGATCGCCGCGGAACTCGGCTCGCGCCTGTGGTTCTACGACCAGATCGGGTTCTCCGGGGCCAATGTGCAGGGGGCTGTGACACGGCGTCACCCCGAGGCGGCCGGGCTGGCGCTGCGCTGCCGCGAGGCGCGCGTCTCCCGGGGCACGGTCGCCCTGGGGGACGCCGAGACGCCGCTCGCCGCGTACGCCCCGGCGGGGCGGCGGCTCGCGCTCGGCGGGGACGGTGCCGTCGAGGCCGCCGACGGAACCCGGGTGCGGCTCGTCACCACCGTGCCCACGGCGTTCGACTACCTGGACCCGCACGCCGTCGGCCTGCTGATGGACGCCGTCCACCACGAGTACGACCGCCGCGTGCCCGAGTACCTCGGCACCGTCATCGCGGGCAGCTTCCAGGACGAACTGCCCGGCACGAACGCCTGGAGCCACCGTTTCGCCGCCGAGTTCCGCGCCCGGCGCGGCTACGATCTGCTCGACCACCTGCCGGCCCTGTTCGGCACGGACGCAGGCCAAGCGGAGGGCGAGATCCGCGCCGACTACTACGCGGTCCGCGCCGAGTTGACCGAGGAGGCCCTGTTCCGGCCGCTCGCCGACTGGCACCGCGAGCGCGGCCTGCTGCTGGGCAGCGACCAGAGCCATCCCGCCCGCGCGGGATACCCGTCCCAGTCGACGCAGATCTACACCGACTACTTCCGGACCCACCGCTGGTACAGCGCCGCCGGCAGCGACCACCACGGCGACGCCAAGGTGCACTCCTCCATGGCCCACCTCTACGGCCACGAGCGCGTCTGGATCGAGGCGTTCCACTCCTCCGGCTGGGGCGGCACGCTGGAGGACACCTACCACTGGCTGCTGCCGTTCCTGCGCAGCGGCGCCAACCTGTACAACCCGCACGCCAGTTACTTCGGCACCGCGGGCGGCTGGTTCGAGTGGGCGCCGCCGTCCACCGACTGGCGCCAGCCCTACTGGAAGCAGTACCCGGCGTTCTCGCGAGCGGTGGCGCGGATCTGCTCGATCATGTCCTGGGGTGGCTACGCGGCCGACGTGGCGGTGCTGTACCCCACGGCCACCATGCAGGCGCTCATCCCGCTGGACGCGCCCGTCCGGCACTTCGGCGACGGCCGGCTGGGCGAGGACCACGCCGACGCGGACGAGACGCAGCGCCACTACCTGGACCTGTGCGGCACCAACAACTGGCTCGCCCCGCACGCCGGTTCGCTCGACCGGCACGGCATCTCCTTCGACGTCGTCGACGACGGCTCGGTGCAGCGCGCCGAGGCCACGGACGGCGCCCTGCGGATCAGGGACCTGGCGTACACCGCGGTGCTGCTGCCGTCGGCGAGCGTGCTGGAGGAGGAGACGGCGCGCCGGCTGGCCGAACTGCTCGACGCGGGAGGGCGGGTCGTGGTGGTGGGGCGGCCGCCCGCGACGGCCGCGGGCCGGGCCGGTGACGACTCCGTGGTGGCGGCCCTGCTGGCCCATCCCCGGCTGGAGCGGGTGCCCGACCCGGAGGCCGGTGCCCTGGCGGTCGCGGATGCGGCCGGGCACGCGACGGCCGACGTTCCGCTGCTCGTCCGGCGGAAGGGGAACGAGGCGGTGGCGCTGGTGACGGCGGCCTTTCCGGAGATCGGCGCGCATCCGCTCCGGCCCGGTGAGGCCGTCACCGCCGACACCGTGTCCGTCACCGTGCGGGCGGAGGTCGCCGAGGCCGAGGTCTGGAACCCGGCGACCGGATCCCGCGGTCCCGCCCGCGTCACCGTCGCCGACGGCGGCACGGTCTCGACCGTCGAGGTGCCGCTGGACGGCGCCCCCGCGGTCCTGGTCGTCTGGCGCGAGGGCCGGTCGGCGCCACTGCCCGCTCCCGCGAGTGAGGCCGCGGTCCGGGTGATCGACGTCTCGGCCGGGTGGCAGGGCCGTCTGGTCCCCACCCTGGACAACACCTGGGGCGACCTGGCACTGCCCGAGGGCGCGCCGGTGGACGAGCCGCAGATCTGGACCATGGAGTGGACCGAGGGCGAGGCGTGGGAGCGGATCCGGGCCACGTACGGCAACCGGGTCCGGGTCCTGCCCCCGGTGCCCGTCGATCAGGCCCCCGAGCCGCTGGACGCCCCGCGTGTGGAGCGGATCCTGGCCGGGGAGCTGCCGCTGGTGCCGCCGGAGGCGGGCTGGGAGGTCGCGGTGTACTCGGCGAGCCGCGGCATCCCGGACCAGGGCGGACTGCTGGGCACCAAGGGGCTGGTGAACGAGGAGTTCGTGCGCGTCCCCGTGCCGGTCGGCGCGACGGCGGCCCGGGTGCGTGCCCTCGTGGAGACCGATCACCGGGGACCCGCCGAGCTGCATGTCGGCGCCGAGGCCGTCAAACGGGTGTGGTGGAACGGCGAGTTGCTCGCCTCGGGAAGCGGCGGGTACGTGGCCTCGGCCCGTGTCACGGTGGCCCGGCGACGCAACGTCCTGGAGTACGAGCTGTCCGGTGCCCAGGACCGGCCCTCGACGATCTCGGCCACCGCCGGCACGCCCCTGGGCAGCTTCTTCTGCCTGTCCGAGCCGGGCGGGCTCGGGCCCCGGCCGCGGTTCATGCGCCCGCCCGAGGAAGTACGGCCGCGGGGCGGGGTCACCTATCGCGCGCGGCTCCGGGTGCCGAGCGGCGAGGCGCGGGCGGTGCTCGTCGTGGGCGCCGCCGCGGCGGTCACCGTGCTGCTCGACGGGGAGGTCGTGGCGCGGCAGGAGGAGGTGGAGTACTACGCGGCGGACTGGGGCGCCGTGCCGATGTTCTTCCGCCACGAACCGGTGCTCGGTGCGGGCGAGCACACGCTGGAGGTCGTCGCCGACGGCGCGCGGGACGCGGTCTTCGTCGATCTGGTGGTGTGTGCGGGGTCCGAGGTGACGGCCCTGGTCAGCGGCGCCGGCTGGGAGGCCGGGTCGGGCGGGTGGCGGGGGCGGACGGTCGAGGACGACCGCAGGCGGGGCGAGCTGCGGCACTGCCATGCCGTGGTGCGGCCGCATCCGCTGCCGGACACGGCCTGGCTCACGGGCCGGCCGGTGCTCGGCGGCACCGTCTGGCCGTCGCGTTCCACCGACGACGTGCACGCCGCGCCGCAGCGCTTCCGGTTCACCGTCCCCGCGGGCACGGTCTCGCTCGACCTGCCGTTGGCGCTGCCCGCGCGCGTGCGGGTCGGGGACGGCGCGGAACGGCCGTCGGACGGCCGGCGCCTGACACTGGACCAGCCGCTGCCGGCGCCGGCGTGCGTCGAGGTGGTCACCGAGCCGACGGCGGTGCTGCGGGGCGGCTCCGCCTGGCAGGGGCCGGTGCGCGTGCGGACCGTGCCGGCGCCGCTGCCCCTGGGCGACTGGCGGGAACGGGGGCTGGGGAGCTGGAGCGGGGGCGTGACGTACGCGCGGATGCTCCAAGTGCCGCCCGGGCCCGATCCCGTGCTGGATCTGGGGCGGGTGCGGGGCAGCGTGGAGGTGTCGGTCGACGGGGAGCCGGCCGGGGAGGCGTTCTGCGCGCCGTACCGCTTCCCGCTGCGCGGGGCCGGCGGGCGTACCGTCCGGGTGGAGGTGACGGTCCGGGGCACGCTGGCGCCGTATCTCGCGGAGGCCACGCCGACCGCCTGGGCCTTCGAATCCCAGCTGGAGTCGGGGCTGTCGGGGCCCGTGACGCTGCGGATTCCCGCGGCGGGCGGGTCGTTGTGATCACGCCGGGGACGCGGGGGCTCCCGTTCGGGTGGAGGCGCGCAGGACGAGGCCGGGGGCGAAGACGCGGGTTTCGTGGAGGTGGTCCGCGCGGGCCTCGATCTCGTCGAGCAGCATCTCCACGGCCGCCCGTCCGAGGTCCTCGACGGGCTGCCGGACGGTCGTGAGGGTGGTCGCGCCGAAGCTCGCGATGTCGAGGTCCCCGTAGCCGACGACCTGCACGTCCTCGGGGATGCGCACGCCGCGCTCGGTGAGGCCCCGGCACAGGCCGGCCGCGAGGAAGTCGTTGGTGCAGAACACCCCGTCGGGCAGGTCCTCCAGCCGGCGGGCGATCTCCGCGCCGTACGCGGCGGTCATCTCCTCGGCGACGACCTGGTCGAGCCGGGCCTCGCGCCTGCTCCGCACGGCCTGCCGGGCGCCCTGGTACCGGTCGGCGCACTGCCGTATGGCGCGCTCCCCGTTGACGACGAGGATGTCGCGCGCCCCGCTGTCGAGGAGGTGCTGGACGGCGATGCGGCCGCCGGCGATGTCGTCGACGGACGCCGAGCAGCCGTCGCGGTCGGGCATCGCGCGGTCGGCGAGGACGAGCGGGATGCCGCGCTCGCGCAGCCGGGCGAGTCGGCCCGGGTCGGCGCTGAGCGGCACGACGACCACGCCGACGGCCCGCTGCTCGACGAGCATGCTGAAGTAGCCCTGTTCCCGCTCCGGGGCGTCCCCGCTGTGGCAGAGGACGAGGGAGTAGCCGTGGTCGTACGCGGCGTCCGCCGCGCCCCGTGCGATGCGCGCGTAGAAGGAGTTGGTCACGTCGGGCAGCACCAGCCCGATCGCGGAGGCGCGCCCGGTGCGCAGGCCGGCGGCGCCGGGGTGGGGGACGTAGTCGAGCGCGGCGACCGCGACGCGGACGCGTTCGGCGGTCCGGGCGTTGACGCGCTCGGGCCGGTTGAGCACGTTCGACACCGTGGACACCGAGACGCCTGCGGCGGCGGCGACGTCCTGGATGCGGGCGGGGCGTGCCGGAACGGCGTCCACCCCCTCGCTGTTGCAGCCGTGCGACCAGGCACGACCGTGGCCTTCATGGGCGCCGCAAGTATAACGTGGCCGGGCGTGGAACGTTTTTCCCGCCCGGTCCCCGTGGTCTCCCGGTCAGGCGGAGGGCGCGCCGGTGAGGACTTCCACCCGGCCGGTGTCGAGCGAGTAGTAGGCGCTGACGACGGCCAGGTCGCCCTTCTTCACGAGCGGGGCGAGGTCCTTGTTGGTCCGCAGGCCGGTGGCGGTCTGGTCGATGTGGATCCGGACCATCGCGTCGACCGGGTCGGCGTGCTTCTTCCTGACGGTCTCCCGGTAGGCGGGCCGCAGGGCGTCGGAGATCGACTGGAGGTTGCCGGGCAGGGTCTTGCCGTCGCGCATCGCCTCGTAGGCCGCCTTGATCGCCCCGCAGCGCTGGTGCCCGAGGACCACGATCAGCGGGGTGCCGGACGTCATCGGCCCGTACTCCACGGAGCCGACGACCACCGGTCCCACGACCTGCCCGCCGGTGCGCATCACGAACAGGTCGCCGAGGCCGGTGTCGAAGACGAGCTCCGGCGGGACGCGGGAGTCGATGCAGGACAGGATCACGCCGTACGGGTCCTGCGCCTCGGCGACGAACTCGCGCCGCTTCGGGTCCCGGTCGGGGTGCTGGAGGTTGCCTTTCACCCACCGCCTGTTGCCGTCCATCAGCCGGGCGAAGGCCGCCCAGGGCGAGTCCGGGCGGGCGGCCGCCACGGGTGACGGCGCGGGAGTGCTCGGCGCGGCCGCGCCCTTCGAGGTGGATGCGCTGTCCGACGTCGACGAGCAGGCGGTGAGCAGAGCCGCGCCGGCGGCCAGCCCACCGGTGAGTATGGCCCTGCGCTGCGGTGTTCCGGCGGTACCCATGGCGCCGTTCCCCTTTCGGTCTCCCCGCTCACCCTGTGGAGCGGGTGATGCCACTGTCGTGGGAGGCCGGTTAGCGCCCGTACAGCGCTGGTGCAGGGCAGGAGAAGGGCTCGTCCAAAACGCGCGAGGTAGCCGGGGCCGGACGTTCGGTGATCAGCTGGGGAACCTCTCCTTCAGCCAACTGCCGTCCAGGCGGACGTGCTTGATGGTGCGGCGGTGGTGGGTGTAGGCGACGTGCAGGGTGCCGTCCGGGGTCTGGGCGAGGGAGGGGTAGGACAGCTCGCGGTTGAGGCCGTCGCGGGAGTTGTTGGTCAGGCAGTGGCCGTCGCCCGTCTCCAGGTCGTGCCTCAGGGGCCAGGTGCGGCCGTCGTCCGGGGAGAGGGCCAGGGAGAGCGGGGCCCGGGGAGCGCCCCAGAACGCGTCGCCCGTGGGGGCGGCCGGGGAGGACGTCCCGGCCACGCCGTCGTCGTCGATCTCGTCGTACAGGGACACCCTGCGGGCGACGGCGTCCGCCGCGCTGCTGTGGTTGTAGACCAGGGCGAGCCGGCCGTCGGCCAGGACGGTGTACTGGATCGAGGAGTTGTTGTTCGGCAGGTCCAGGGGGCGGGGCTCGGTCCAGGTCTCCCCGTCGTCGTGTGACACGCAGCCGTGCACGGCGTCGGCGCGGCGGCTGCGGAAGAGGGCCAGGAGACGACCGCCGGGCAGGGGGCGGATGTTCATGTGGACAAGGCCGGTGCTGCCCGGGACGGGGTGTTCGCGCCAGCTGTGACCGCCGTCGTCGCTGACCATGACGGAGCTGGTGTCCCGGTCGCCCGACCAGGCCGTGCCGGGGGTGGCGACGCACCGGAAGACGGGCAGCAGCAGGCGCCGGCTTCCCGGCACTTGGACGATCGGCTGGCGGACGAACACGCCGCCCTGCTCCCCGGCCGGGAACAGCACGCGGGTCGGGCCCCAGGTGGCGCCCTGGTCGTGGCTGACGCGCAGCCGGACCTCGGCCGTGTCCTGGTGCCCGGCGCGCTGGGCGGTGTGCAGGAGCCACAGCTCGCCCGAGGGGGCGGGGAAGAGCAGCGGGTTCTGCTCGGAGCGGGTGTCGTCGGCGGAGAGGCGGACGGGTTCGGACCAGGTGTCGGTGCCCTGGGCGAGCCGGGAGAACCACACCGAGATGTCGGCGACGCCTTCCTGGGTGCCGCCGAACCAGACGCAGCCCAGGTCGCCGCCGGGCAGGACGGTGAGGTTGGCGGCGTGGTTCTGCACGGCGGGCGCGGCCAGGTGGGTCTCGGCACGGCCGGGCTGGCCGGGGTGGGGGCGCAGGGCGCCGTCGGCGGTGGTCATCGGGGGGCTCCTGCCTGGCGGGGGACGGTCAACGGGCTGGTCCTGCCTGACGGTTGGTGGTCATGGGGCTCGTAGTGCCTCGCAGTGCTCTGCGGTCGACCGGCAGTGTGGTCATGGGGCTCGTAGTGCCTCGCAGCGCGCTGTGGTCGGCCGGCGTGTGGTCATGAGGCTCGTCCTTCCCCGGGGATGGGGTGGCGGCCTCGGTGGTCACCGGGTTCCTCCCGCCCCGAGCGTCCCCGTCATCGGCCTTCTCCCCCGGCCGCTCCCGCCTCCCGCGCCGCGCCCAGGTGGCCTGCGGCGGCCTGTTCCAGGTGGACGAGGTCGCAGGCCACGGTGGCGAAGGTGAAGCCCTCGGCCAGGCGCTTGGCCGCGGTCGCGCCGTCGCCGGTGTGGATGCCGGCGGCGATCCCGGCCCGGGCGGCCGCCGTCCGCACGGTCGCGAGCGCGGCCTCGAACTCGTCGGCGAGCGCCGGGTCGGTGGAGGTGGCTCCGCCGAGCGCGAGGCGCAGGTCGGAGGGGCCGACGTAGACGCCGTCGAGGCCGTCGGTGGCGCAGATGGCCTCGACGTCGGCCAGGCCCTCGGCGGTCTCGATCATCGCGAGGACGACGGTCTGGGCGTGCGCGTCGGCCGGGTGGGGCCCGATGCGCAGCCCCGAGCGCATCGGGCCGTAGCTGCGGCGGCCGAGCGGCGGGTAGCGCACGGCCGCCACCGCGTCGGCGGCGTCCCGCGCGGTGTCGATCAGCGGGACGATCACGCCGGCGGCGCCCGCGTCGAGCGCCTTGCCGATCGGTGACGGGTCGTTGGCCTCGACGCGGACCAGGCCGACCGCCGTCGAGCCCTTGGTGTCGATGGCGGTGAGGGAGCGCAGGACGCCCGCGTACTCCAGGAGGCCGTGCTGGGCGTCGAGGGCGACGTAGTCGTAGCCGAGGCGGGCGATGCGTTCGGTGGAGACCGGGGAGTCCAGGACGGACCAGTAGCCGACGAGCTGTTCACGGGCGCGCAGGGCGGCGGCGAAGGCGGCGGGGGTGCCGGGGGCGGCGGCGGGCATGGGGCGGGCTCCTTGGGGGTGGGGGCGTGGTCAGCGGTTGTAGGCGGGCATCGGGCCGCGCAGCCGGGCGCCGATCTCGTCGCAGGCCGCGGTGACGTCGGCGGGGAGCGGTCCGGCCGCGGCGGCCGCGATGTTGGCGCGCAGGTGCTCCGGCCGGGAGCCGCCGAGGAGCAGCGCGTCGGTGGAGGGGCGGTCCAGCAGCCAGCGCAGGGCGAGGTCGGTGAGCGTCAGGCCCGCCTGGGCGGCCACGGCGGCCAGTTCCTCGACGGCGGTGAAGAGCCGTTCGTCCCAGTACCGCTGCCGGTACATGGCGGCGAGCCGCGAGTCGCCGAAGCGTCCCGAGCCGGGCTCCTGCCCGAAGTGGTGACGGCCGGTCAGGAGGCCGCCACCGAGCGGGTTGTAGACCATGGTGCGCAGTCCGGTGACGGCCGCGTACTCGACGTACTCCTCCTCGACGCGGCGGGCGAGGAGGTTGTGCAGCTGCTGGGCGATCACCGGGCGCGGGGCGCCCACCTCGTCGGCGGTGCGGACGAGTTCGGAGATCTGCCAGGCGGCGTAGTTGGACACGCCGAGGGCGCCGATCTTTCCCTCGGTGGCGAACTCGGCGATGGTGGCGAGGGTTTCGGCGAGGGGGGTCGAGCGGTCGGGCTGGTGGAGGTAGAAGAGGTCGACGTGGTCGGTGCCGAGCCGTTTGAGGCTGCCGTCCAGGGCGGCGCGCAGTCCGGCGGGCGACAGGGGCGCGTGCTCGCCCTGGTCGGGGTGCGGGATGCCGGCCTTGGTGGCCAGCACGATCCGGTCGCGGCGGCCCGGCAGCAGCTCTCCGAGCAGCCGCTCGCTCTCGCCGCCCGCGTAGCCGTTGGCGGTGTCGACGCCGGTGAGGCCGGCGTCGAGCGCGGCGTCCAGCATGGCCGCCGCTCCCGCGCGGTCGACGGTGTCGCCGAAGGTCATGGTGCCGAGCACGAGCCGCGAGAGCGGGACGGTGCTGTTCGGCAGGGTGATGCCGGTGGTCACGAGGGGCTTCCTTCCGGTACGCGGCGGGGTTTCACGCCGTGGATGGCGGTCGGGTCGAGGGCGGCCCGGCGCAGGGCGCGGGTGTAGGGGTCGGCCGGGGCGGCGAGGACGGTCTCGGTCGGTCCGGCCTCGACCACCCGGCCGGCCCGCATCACCACGACGTCCGTGCTCATCTCGCGCACCACGCCCAGGTTGTGCGCGATGACGAGGTAGGCGATGCCGGTCTCCTCCTGCAACTCCCTGAGCAGGGCGAGCACTTGCGCCTGTACGGACACGTCGAGCGCGGAGGTCGCCTCGTCGCAGACCAGCACGTCGGGCCGGGAGGCGAGCGCGCGGGCGATGCCGATGCGCTGTCGCTGGCCGCCGGAGAAGTCGGCCGGGCGGCGCTGCAGCGCGGACGGGGGCAGGCCGACCTGGTCGAGCAGTTCGGCGGCGCGGCGGGCCCGTTCGGCGCGGTCGGAGACGCCGCCGAGGCGCAGGGGTTCGGCGACGATCTGCTGGGCGGTCAGGTGGGGGTCGAGGGAGCCGTAGGGGTCCTGGAAGACCATCTGCACGCGGCGCCGCAGCGGGCGGAGTTTCCGCTCGGGCAGGGTGGCGATGTCCGTGCCGTCCAGGACGATCCGGCCGGACTTCGGCGTGAGGAGCCGGACGAGGGCGCGGGCGAGGGTCGACTTGCCGCAGCCGGACTCGCCGACGACGGCGAGCGAGCCGCCCTTGCCGAGCCGGAAGCCGACCTCGTCGACGGCGCGGAACGGGCCGCTCGGGGTGGGGTATTCGACGACCAGGTCCTCGACGGACAGCAGCGTCATGGGGTGGCTCCCTCGATGGCGGTTCCGTCCTCGTCCCAGGCGCCCAGGCGGGGGACGGCGGCGAGCAGGTCACGGGTGTACGGCTCGGCCGGCCGCTCGACGATCTGCCCGGCCGGGCCCGACTCGACGAAGCGGCCGTCCTTCATGACGTGGATGCGGTCGGAGACGAGCCGGGCCACCCCGAGGTCGTGGGTGATCATCAGCATGCCGATGCCGGTGCGTTCCTGAAGTTCCATCAGCAGGTCGAGGACGCCCGCCTGCACGGTCGCGTCCAGGGCGGAGGTGGGTTCGTCGGCGACGAGGAGTTCGGGGTCGCCGGCCAGTGCGATGGCGATGAGGATGCGTTGCAGCATGCCGCCGGAGAACTGGTGGGGGTAGGACGCCCAGCGGGTCTCGGGGCGGCTGATGCGCACCTGTCCGAGCAGGTCGATGCCCCGTTCGCGGGCGCGTGCGCGGGAGAGTTCGGGGTGGCGCAGGCGGATGGCGTCACCGAGCTGCCGGCCGATGGTGTGGACGGGGCTGAGGGCGGTCATCGGGTCCTGCGGGATGAGGGACACGGTCCGTCCGCGGACGGCGCGGGCCGCGTCGGGGTCGGCGACGACGTCCCGGCCGCCGATGCGGACGCTGCCCGACAGGACGGCGAGCCCTTCCGGCAGCAGGCGCAGCACACCCATCGCGGTGGTGGACTTGCCGGATCCGGACTCGCCGATGAGGGTCACGGTCTCGCCGCGGCCGACGGTGAAGCTCACGCCGTCGACGGCCCGCACGACGCCGTGCGCGGTGATGAGTTCGATCTGGAGGTCGCGGACGTCCAGCAGGGGTGTCATGCGCGCGCTCCCTTCCGGCGACGGGTGCGGTCGCGCAGTCCGTCGCCCAGCAGGTTGACCCCGACCACGAGGAGGGCGATGACCAGGCCCGGCAGGGTGACCAGCCACCACGAGGTGGTGAGGTAGGCCTGGCCGTCGGAGATGATTCGGCCCCAGGTGGCGAAGGGCCGCTGCGGCCCGGCGCCGAGAAAGCTCAGCGCGCTCTCCAGCAGCACGGCCTGCGCGAGCAGGAGCAGCACGACGAGGCTCACCGGGCGTACGACGTTGGGGACGACGTGCCGGGTGAGGACCGACCAGCCGCGCAGGCCGAGGACGCGCGCGGCGGCGACGTACGGTTTCTCGCGTTCGACGAGCACGAGGGAGCGGGTCAGCCGGGCCACCTCCGGCCACTGCGCGACGGCGATCACGCAGGTGATGACGGTGACCGACGGCCCGAAGAGGGCGACCACGAGCAGCAGCATCATCAGCAGGGGCAGGGCGAGCTGGGCCTCCAGGAAGCGGGATACGAGCGCGTCGACCCAGCCGCCGAAGAACCCGGCGGCCGATCCGGCGACGATGCCGATCAGCCCGGACACCAGGACCGCGAGGACGCCGACCGACAGGGACACCTGGCCGCCGTGCAGGATGCGGGACAGCAGGTCGCGGCCCAGTTGGTCGGTGCCGAGCAGGTGCCCGTCGGTGAAGGGCGGCAGCCTGCGCTCGGACAGGTCCTGGGCGTTGGCGTCCGGCAGCGGCAGCAGGCTCGCCAGGGCGACGGGCAGGACCACGAGGGCCGTGCACACGGACCCGGCCCAGATCTTGAAGCGGGCGCCGCGCCGCTGCCGGGTCGCGGTGGCCCGGGCGAGGTCGCGGGCGGTGACGGCGCTGGGCCGCTCGGCGGGGGCGGCCGGGGCGGATGTGACACTGGCCATGGGTCAGGCCGCCTTTCCGAGTCGTACGCGCGGATCGAACAACGGGTAGGCGAGGTCGACGAGGAGCTGCACCAGGATTGCGAGCGTGGCCGTGACGAGGACGGTGGCCTGGATGAGCGGATAGTCGCGGGTCTCCAGGGCACGCACGACGAGCGAGCCGACGCCCGGCCAGCCGAAGACGACCTCGACGACCACGACGCCGTTGAGCAGGGCCGCGAACCGGGTGCCGAGGGCGGTGACGAGGGGGACGGCGGAGTTGCGCAGGCCGTACTGCCAGGTCAGGGCGCGTTCGGAGACGCCGCGGGAGCGGGCGACGGTGGTGTAGGGAGCGGCGAGGGCGGTGGTCATCTCGCGCCGCACCAGCCGTGATATCAGGGCGAGTTGGAGGACCGCCACGGTCACGGTGGGCAGGACGAGGCCGCTCCAGGAGGTGAAGCCGGAGGCGGGCAGCACCGGGAGGAGCACGGCGAAGACGGTCAGCAGCATCACGCCGGTCCAGAAGTCGGGCATCGACTGCCCCGTGATCGTCAGGACGTTCGCGCCCAGCTCCCGCTTGGTGTCGGCGCGCCGGGCCATCCACACGCCGAGCGGTACGGCGACGACGGTGGTGACCGCGATGGCGGAGACCGCGAGGGTGATGGTGTACGGGAGCCGGTCCATGACGACCTGGAACGCGGAGGCGTGGAAGGAGTAGCTGGTGCCGAGGTCCCCGGTGCACAGGTCGCGCAGGAAGATCCCGTACTGGGTGATCAGGGGTTCGTCGAGGCCGAACTCGGCGCGGATGCGGGCCAGGTCGGCGGCCGTGGCACTGGGGGCGGCGTAGGCGGCGGCCGGGTCGCCGGGGGCCAGGCGCAGCAGCAGGAAGACCGTGGTGAGGGTGAGGAAGACGGCCAGCAGGCTCTGGCCGATGCGGCGTGCGAGGTAGGTGGCCACGGCTCAGGCCTCCAGCCGGACGGCGGACAGGTCGTAGGAGTTGAGCTTGAGCAGGCCCAGGTCGTGCACGCGGTCGCGGCGGGCGAGCATCGTCTTGGGGGCGAACGCCCACAGGCTGGGCCAGGTGTTCCAGATGGCGTGCTGGACGTCGGCCAGCTTGCGGTCGCGGGCGGCGGCGTCGGCCTCGGTGGCGGCGTCCTCCAGGCGGCGCTGCACGTCGGGGATGACGTAGCCCATGTAGGTGTCGCGGGTGCGTTCCCGTTCGGGGGTGCCGCCGTACATGCCCTGGAGGGAGGTGAGGGCCTGGCCGGTGGTGCCGGGGAAGCCGTTGCCGATGACGTCCCAGTCGCCGGCGCGGCCCTGCCGCCACTTCAGGATGTCGCCGCCCGGTTCGAACTGGAGCAGGGAGGCGCGGACGCCGATGTCGCGGAACATGTCGGCGACGGCTTCCATGACGGAGCTGTCGGCGGCGAACTCGCCCGACTCCCAGATGACGCGGATCCGCAGGCCTTCCGCGCCCAGCGCCTTGAGCCGGGCCTTCGCCCTGCCCGGGTCGTAGGTGTACCCGCCGGTGCGGATCGCGCCCTCCAGGGCGAGCGGGACGACGCCCTGCGCCTCCTCCGCGGAGTCGGTGAGGACGTCCCGGATCAGCGCGTCGCCGTCGACGGCGTAGGTGAGGGCGCGGCGGACCCGGGGGTCGGCGAGGGGATGCCCCCGGGGTTTGCGGAAGTTGTAGAAGAGCTGGTTGATGCGGGCGCCCGAGGTCTCCTCGACGACGACGCCCGGCAGGCCGGTGAGCTGCTCGGCCGAGTCGGGCGTGAGGGTGTCGACGACGTCCAGTTCGCCGCTGCGCAGGGCGATGACCCGGCCGGCCTCCTCGGGCACGAAGCGCACCCGGACGGTGTCGACGCGGGCCGGGCGGCCCCAGTAGCGGGGGTTGCGGGCGAGGGTGTACTCGCCGGCGCCGCTGTTCGCCTCGATCACCTTGTACGGGCCCGAGCCGACGCCGCTCTGGAGTTCCTCGGGGCGGTTGGCGGCGGCCGGGGTGATGTGGATGTTGGCCATCAGCCGGTCGAGGACGGTCACGGGGCGCCGGGTGTGGAGCCTGAAGGTGCGTTCGCCGGTCTTCTCGACGGTGGGCAGCTCCGGGAAGAGACCGAGCAGGAAGGAGCCGTTGACCTTGCCGTACATCTCCAGGGCGGTGGCGACGTCCTCGACGGTGACGGGGCTGCCGTCGGAGTAGCGCACGCCGTCGCGCAGCCGCACGCTCCAGACCGTGGGCCCGGTCATCGTGAACCGGTCGGCTAGGACGGGCTGGACCCGCATGCCGGGGCCGATGCGGGTGAGGGCCTGGCGGACCGCGCGCTGCACGGTGACGGCCGCGTCGAACTGGTTGAGCTTGTTGTCCAGGCTCACCAGGGAGCGGTTCAGGCCGAGGGTGAGGGTGCCGGGGCCGGGGGCCCCGGTGGGTCCGGCGCAGGCGGACAGGGGACCGAGGGCGAGGCCCGTGCCGCCGAGCGCGCCGAGGCGGAGCAGGGTGCGGCGGCGGAGGGGCTCTCGCGGGGACAGGCGGTCCGGGGGTGCGTGGTGAGGGCTTGGGGTCATCGTCGACCTTCTCGCGTTCCGGGGGCGACCGGCTCGTGGTGTTCGTGCGGCTCTCGCCTCGGCCCGGCCGGGGGCCGGGGCGTCGGGGAAACGAACAGGTGTCGCGCCGGAAAAGGTGGCACGCTTGCGCGAAGTGCGCAAGGGGTCTCGCGCATTTCGCGCAAGACGTGCCATCATCGGTTGCCGAGGCAGCCCGACCGGGCCGCCCGAGGAGGTACCCGTGTCCCTCTCCGCAGCCGGCCCCGGCGGTTCCGCCCGGCCCGTGCTCGCCCTGGCCGACGACCTGTCCGGTGCCGCCGAGACCGCGGTCGCCCTGCGCTCGCCGGGCCGGATCCTGCTGGGGCCGGTCCCGGCGCCGGCGCCGCCCGCCCCCGGCGAGTCGCTCGTCCTCGACCTCGACTCCCGGCAGCGGCCCGCCGCCGAGGCGGCCCGTGCCGTCCGGGACGTCACGCTCTCCGCCCCGCCCGACGCGCTGCTGTTCAAGAAGGTCGACTCGCTGCTGCGCGGGAACCTCGCCGCCGAGGCGGCCGCGTACGCGCGGGACTGCGGGGGTGTGGTGATCGCGACGGCGCTGCCGCCGGCGGGGCGGACCGTGCGCGACGGTGTCGTGCGCCTGCGCGGCGTCCCGCTGCACGAGACGAACGCCTGGCGCGCCGAGACCCGGCCCGCCCCGCCCTCGGTGGCCGCCGCCCTCGGGGACCTGCCGTCGGCGCCGGTTCCGCTCACGGCCGTGCGCGGCGCACCCGGCGCACTGCGGGAAGCACTGCGTGCGTGTTTCGCGCAGGGACGGCATCCGGTGTGCGACGCGGAGACCGAGGCCGACCTCGACGCGATCGCCGGGGCGGCCCTCGAACTCGGCCCCGGGATACGGCTGTTGGGCACGGGCGGACTCGCGGGCGCCCTGGGACGCCTCCTCGGCGCGCACGACCCCCACTCCCCCGCCCCGGGTGACGTCGTACGGCCGCTGCTGATCGTCGTGGGCACGGCCGAGCCCGCCGCCCGCGGACAGGTCGCGCACCTGCTCGCGGACGGGGCCCACCACATCTCCCTCAGCACCCGCGAGCTCCTGCACTCCCCACGGCGGCTCGCACCTCCGCTCGCCGCCGTCACCGTCGTCCGCATCACCGGAGCGGCCGGCCCCGCCCTGGCACGCCGGCTCGTCGCCGCGCTCGCCGACACCGTCGCCGACGCGGCACGCGACTGCGACCTGGTCCTCACCGGGGGCGAGACCGCCCGCCGCGTCCTGGACGCCGTACGCGTCACCGACCTGCGCCCGGTGGGCGAGATCCATCACGGCGCCGTGCTCTCCCGCACGCCCGACGGCCGCTGGGTCGTCACCCGGCCCGGCAGCTACGGCGAGGCCGACTCCCTGCGGCGCATCGTCCGGGCCCTGCGCCCCGCACCCGTACGCCACGTTCCGACCGACCCCACAGGAGTAGCCCCGTGAACGCAGTCCCCTCCGCCGCCACCGCCGACCAGACCTCCGGGGCCGGCCGGCCGCTCCCGGTCATCGCGGTGACCATGGGCGACGGCGCAGGCATCGGGCCGGAGGTCATCGTGCCGGCGCTGCTGCACCCCGACACCCTGCGCGACTGCCGCCCCGTGGTCGTGGGCGACGCCGAGCGGCTCCGCCAGGCGGCCGGCATCCTCGGCATCGCCTGCGAGATCGTGCCCGTGGAGCACCCACGGCAGGCGGAGTTCACGCCCGGCCGCGTGCACGTGATCGACCTCGGGCTGCTCCCCGCCGACCTGCCCTGGGGCGAGCTGTCCGCCGTCGCGGGCGACGCCGCCTACCACTACGTGCGGGTCGCCGCGGAACTCGCCCTGCGCGGCGAGGTGGACGGCATCTGCACCGCGCCGCTCAACAAGGAGGCGCTGCACGCCGCCGGGCACCTCTTCCCCGGGCACACCGAGCTCCTCGCCCACCTCACGGGCGTCGAGGAGGTGTCGATGATGCTCTCCACGCCGAAGGTGAAGGTCATCCACGTCACCACCCACATCGGCCTGATCGACGCGGTGAACCGCATCGAGCCCGGCCTCGTGGAGCGCACGGTGCGCCGTGGCCACGAGGCGATGGTGCGCGCCGGGACCGCCCGGCCGGTGATCGGCGTCTGCGGCATCAATCCGCACGCGGGCGAGAACGGCCTGTTCGGCTACGGCGAGGAGGAGACGAAGATCGTGCCGGCGCTGGAGGCCGTCCGCGCCGACGGCATCGACGCGCGCGGACCGCTGCCCGCCGACACGGCGTTCTACCTCGCCTCGCGCGGCGACTACGACCTGATCGTGGCGATGTACCACGACCAGGGGCACGGCCCCGTCAAAGTCCTCGGCATCGAGGCCGGGGTCAACCTCACCGTCGGGCTGCCGGTGATCCGCACCTCCGTCGACCACGGCACGGCCTTCGACATCGCCGGAACCGGCCGGGCCGAGCCCGGTAGCATGGTCGAGGCCCTGCGCCAGGCCGCCGAGATGTCGACCGCTCCGGCCGCCCGCTGACCGTCTGCCGACGGCAGGTTCGTTTGCAGCCCAGGATCTCTGGCTCAGGACACCTAAGGACACCAAGACCGATGTCTGCGATCGGCTCCCAGGCCCGGCGCGACCGCATCGTCCACCTCGCCACCACCACCGGCCTGGCGAGCGTGGAGGAGCTCTCGCAGCTGTTCGGCGTGACGGCCTCCACCATCCGCCGCGACCTGGCCAAGCTCACCACCGACGGCCGCCTCGCCCGCACCTACGGCGGGGCCATGGCCCTCGCCGCGCACCCCGAGGCCTCCCTGCGGCAGCGCATCGGGGAGGCCTTCGAGGCCAAGCAGGCCATCGCCCGCTGGGCGGCGGCCCGGGTGCGGCCCGGCGAGACGCTGCTGCTGGACGCCGGTTCCACGGTCGGCGCGCTCGCCCACGAGCTGCGCACGGCCGAGGACCTCACCGTGGCGACCACCGGACTCACCGCCCTGCAGGCGCTGTCCGACGTCGAGACGGTCCACGTCGAGTGCCTCGGCGGCACCCTGCGCCCGCTCAGCCAGGGCTTCGTCGGCCCGCTCACGGAAGCCGCCCTGGAACGCATGACGTTCGACCGGGTCTTCCTCGGCACGGACGGCATCTCGCCCGAGCTCGGCATCTGCGAGGCCGACCTGCGCCAGACCCGCCTCAAGGAACTGATGGCCCGCCGCGCCGACCACGTCTACGTCCTCGCCCACGCCGCCAAGCTGGGCCGCCGCCCCTTCCACGCCTGGACGGCGCTGTGCGAGGGCTGGACGCTGGTGACGGACGACGCGGCCGACGAGAGCGTCCTCGCGGAGCTGCGGGCGCGCGGGGTGAGGACGGTGACGACGACACCGGAGCCGTCGCCGACCGGCAACGGCGACGGGTAGGAACGCCACTGCGCCCAGGCCCGGACCGCCGGCCGACCAGGGGCGACTGGTCGGAACACCCCTGCACTCAGGACCGGAGCGCCTGCGGTCGGCCACGGCGACCCGATCACAATGACGCTGCGCCCGGGACCGGACCGCCGCCCGCCCGCCCGACCGCCCGACCGCCCGACCACCCGACCACCCGACCACCCGACCACCCGACCACCCGACCACCCGACCACCCGACCACGGCAACGAGTCGGAACGCCGACCGGCACCACGGCGACGGGTCGGGGTCGGCCCCTCAGGGCCGCGCCGTGGCCGTCCCGCTGGGCGTCGCGGCCTCGCCGCTGCCGAAGCGGATGCCCTTGGCCTCCTTGCCCAGCGCGCTCAGCAGGATCACCACGGCCAGGGTCGGCACGATGGTCCACGCCATCGCCGACGGATAGCCGTGCCGCTCGGCGAGGGCCTCCTGGATCGGCAGGTTCAGCGCGGCGATCAGGTTGCCGAGCTGGTAGGTGACGCCCGGGTAGAAGCCCCGGACGGCGTCCGGGCTCATCTCGGTCAGGTGCGCCGGGATGACACCCCAGGCGCCCTGCACGCACACCTGCATCAGGAAGGACGACAGCATCAGCCAGCCGACCGTGGTGGACAGGACGAAGAACGGCACCACGACCAGACCCCCGGCCGCCGCGATCATGATCGTCCTGCGGCGCCCCAGCCGCTCGGAGTACGCCCCCAGCAGCACACCGCCGATGATGGCGCCGATGTTGTAGACCACGGCGATCGCGATGGAGGCGTTCGCCGACAGGTCCAGGCCCTTCTTCACGAAGGTCGGGTAGATGTCCTGGGTGCCGTGCGACATCCAGTTGAAGGCGGTCATCAGCGCGACCAGGTAGACGAAGCGCCGCAGCACCGCCGGGTTCCTGAACACCTGGTGCGCGGGCGTGCGGTTGAGCCGGACGCTCTTCTCCCACACCTCGCTCTCCTCCACCCGGCTGCGCACCCACAGGGCGACCAGGGCGGGCAGCAGACTGAAGGCGAACAGACCGCGCCACCCGAACACGGGCTCGATGACGAAGAACGCCACGGCGGCCAGCAGATACCCCAGCGAATAGCCGCTCTGCAGCAGGCCGGACCAGAAGCCGCGCCTCTCGGTGGGGATCTTCTCCATGGCCAGGGCCGCGCCGAGGCCCCACTCGCCGCCCATGCCGATGCCGTACAGCAGGCGCAGGACCAGCAGCACCGTGTAGTTGGGCGCGAAGGCGCAGGCGAAGCCGACGATCGAGTAGAAGACGACGTCGACCATGAGCGGCACGCGGCGACCCCTGCGGTCCGCCCACATCCCGAAGAGCAGGGCGCCGACGGGCCGCATCACCAGGGTCGCCGTGGTGAGGAAGGCCATGTCGGTGAGGGAGACATGGAAATCGTCGGCTATCTCGCTGTAGACGAGCACGACCAGGAAATAGTCGAACGCGTCCATCGCCCAGCCGAGATAGGCGGCCACGAAGGCATTGCGCTGGTCTTTCGTCAGACCCGCCGCCTGCCCCTTCACGGTGTTCAGCACTGCGGCCTCCCGGAGTTCGCAGCCGAGGCTAGGCACCGGGCCACGGAAATCGGGCAAAGCGCGGACCAGGATTGGGCCAAAGGTCGCCGAGGTAGCGGCCGGCGCGACGCCCCCCTGACGGCCGGGGACCCGCTGACGGCCGGGGACGCGCTAACGGCCGGGGACCCGCTGACGGCCGGGGACCCGCCTTCCCCGTGCGGTCGCCTCGTCCAGGAGGCGGCGGAAGGTGGGGCATTCCAGATGGCTCGGCGCCGGGCAGGCGGCGGCGTGCCGCAGGGAGTCGCGCAGCACGCCCAGTTCGCGGATCCTGCGGTCCAGTTCGTCGGCCTTGGCCGACAGCATCCGCCGGTCGATCCGCGGCCGGCCGTCCGGCGCGAACATCCGCGCGATCTCGTCGAGCGAGAACCCGGCCGTCCGCCCGAGCGCGATCAGCGCCAGCCGCTCCAGTACGCCGGGGTCGTACTGGCGGCGCAGGCCCCTCCGCCCGGTGGAGGCGATCAGCCCCTTCTCCTCGTAGAACCGCAGCGTCGAGGCGGGCACCCCGGCGCGCCGCGCCACTTCCGCGATGTCCAGGTCTGTCATTGCCTTGACCTCAAGTCGACTTGAAGTAGAACGCTGTCATCCCGACCCGACGAAGGCAAGCAGAAGGAGAGACGACATGGACGCCTCGCGCAGGAGCGACGACGCACAGGCCGCTCGGTGGAACGGGCCGGCCGGGCACGCCTGGGTGGATCTCCAGGACGTGCTGGACGAGATGTTCCGGCCCTTCGAGGAGCTGCTCGTGGAGGCCGTGTCCGCCGAGCGGGCGGGCCGGGTGCTCGACGTCGGCTGCGGCACGGGCGGCATCAGCCGCGCCGTCGCCCGACGGGGCGGTCACTGCGTCGGCGTCGACCTCTCGGGCCCGATGGTCGACACGGCCCGGGAGCTGGCCGAGCGGGAGGGCGTACCGGCGTCCTTCGTGCGCGCCGACGCGCAGGAGCACGCGTTCGAACCCGGCACGTTCGACGCCGTCATCTCGCGTTTCGGGGTCATGTTCTTCAGCGACCCGGTCCGGGCCTTCCGGAATCTGCGGAGCGCCGTCCGGGACGAGGGCCGGCTGTTCTTCGTCGCGTGGCGCGGCCCCGCGGAGAACCCGTTCATGACGACGGCCGAACGCGCCGCCGCGCCGTTCCTGCCGGACCTCCCGCCCCGCCGGCCGGACGAGCCCGGGCAGTTCGCGTTCGCCGACCGGGACCGGGTGCACCGCGTCCTGGCGGAGAGCGGCTGGGCCGGGATCGACATCCGGCCGATCGACGTGGTCTGCACGCTGCCCGAGCGGGAGCTGGTCCGTTACTTCACCCGGCTCGGCCCCGTCGGCATGATCCTGCCCGAGGCCGACGAGGAGACCCGCGCGCGGATCGTCGAGACGGTCCGCCCCGCCTTCGACCCCTTCGTGCGGGGCGCCGACGTCCGCTACACCGCGGCCTGCTGGATGGTCTCCGCGCGGGCCGGGGCCGCGAAACTTTCGTGAGGTCCGGCCCTCTTTTCGAAGCGCGGGCGCCCTGCGCATAGTGAGATCACGATGACGCAGAAGAGAGCCCTGGTTGTCCGAGGAGGGTGGGAAGGCCACGAGCCGGTCAAGGCCACGGAGCTGTTCCTGCCCTTCCTCCGGGACAACGGATACCTCGTCCGGGTCGAGGAGTCGACCGACGTCTACGCCGACAGCGCCGAGATGGCCGGCACCGACCTCGTCGTGCAGTGCGTGACGATGTCGGAGATCACCCGCGAGCAGGTGGCGGGTCTGAGCTCGGCGGTCGTGGCGGGCACCGGCTTCACCGGCTGGCACGGCGGCATCGCCGACTCCTTCCGTGCCTGTGCCGACTATCTCCACCTGGTGGGCGGCCAGTTCGCCACCCACCCCGGCAAGGAGCCCTGCGAGCGGCGGGGCGAGGCGGCGGACAACTTCCTGCCGCACACCATCGCCTTCACCGAGGCCGGCCGCGAACACCCGGTCACCGCCGGCCTGGAGGACTTCGAGCTGGACACCGAGCAGTACTGGGTGCTGCACGACGACCTCATCGACGTCCTGGCCACCACCACGCACCCCACCCGGCCCTGGCAGCCCTGGCACCGGCCGGTCACCTCCCCGGCGGTCTGGACCCGCCGGTGGGGGGCCGGGCGGATCGTGGTGACGACCCCGGGGCACAGCGCCGACGTGCTGGAGCACCCCACCGTCCGCACCGTCATCGAGAGGGGCATGCTGTGGGCGACGCGCACCGCATCGGCGTCGTAGGGCTCGGGGTCATCTCCCGCGCGTACCTGGACACGCTGGCCGGCCATCCCGCCGTGCGCGTCACCGCGGTCGCGGACCTCGACGCCTCCCGGTCGGCGGCGGTCGCCGCCGAGCTGCCCGGCGTCGAGGCGCTGCCCGTCGAGGAGTTGCTGCGCAGCCCGGACGTGGACACGGTCCTGAACCTCACCACGCCGGCGGCACACGCGGGGATCGCCCTCGGGGCGATCCGCCACGGCAAGCACGTCTACGGGGAGAAGCCGCTGGCGGCGGGCATGGACGAGGCCCGGGAGGTCATGGCGGCCGCCGCGCGGGCGGGCGTCCGGGTGGGCTGCGCGCCGGACACCGTGCTGGGCACGGGCGTGCAGACGGCGCGGGCGGCCGTGGCGGCGGGGAGCATCGGACGCCCGCTGTTCGCCTCGGCGGTGATGGTCACCCCGGGCCACGAACGCTGGCACCCGCACCCGGACTTCTACTACACGGCCGGCGGCGGCCCGCTGCTCGACATGGGCCCGTACTACCTCTCGTCCCTGGTCCACCTGCTGGGCCCGGTGCGGGCCGTGGTCGGGGCGGCCGGGCGGCTGCGCACGGAGCGGGTCATCGGCTCGGGCCCGCGCGCGGGCGAGCGCATACCGGTCGAGGTGGACAGCCATGTCTCGGGCGTGCTGGAGCACGTGAACGGAACGCTGACGACCCTCACGACGAGCTTCGACGGGGTGGCGACCACGGCCGCCCCCATCGAGGTGCACGGCGAGCGGGGCACCCTCGCGGTCCCCGACCCGAACCGCTTCGACGGCGAGGTCCGCCTGCACGCGCTCGGCGACACGCGGTGGCAGCCCCTCCCCGCGTCGGCGGGGTACGAGGACGGCGCCCGCGGTGTCGGCCTGCTGGACTTCCTGGCCGCGGACGGCCGGCGCGCGAACGGCGAGGTCGCCCTCCACGTGCTGGACACGATGACGGCCCTGCTGCGCTCCGCGGCCGAGGGGCGCCGGATCGAGCTGACGACGACGGCACAGGTGCCCGCGCCCGTGCCGCTGACGGCGGTGGCGGACTGGCGGGGCCAGGCGACTCCCAGCCCCGCGTGAGCGGCTCACGCCGGCCCCGCGTGAGCGGCTCAGTCCACGGGCCAGGTGTGCGCGGGGGCGTTCATGTGCATGTAGTCCATGTACGTCCTGGTCATCTGCCGCAGCGCCTCCCGCCGGTCAAAGACGCCCGCCTTCTCCAGGTGGCGCACCGTCTCGGCCTGCCACACGGCGCCGTTGCGGGCGGTGACGCAGCGCTGCTCGATGATGCCCAGCAGCGGTTCGCGCCACGGGTCGTCCATGCCGGCCAGCTCAAGGCCCCGGTGGGCCAGGGGCAGCAGGCGCCGCAACACCAGTTCCGTCACCGGCACTTCGCCCACGCCGGGCCAGTACAGCCGGGCGTCGATGCCGTCGCGGGCCGCGGTGTGCAGGTTCTCCTCGGCGACCGAGAAGGACATCCGGGTCCACACCGGCCGGTCCTCGTCGACCAGGGCGCGGGTGAGGCCGTAGTAGAAGGCGCCGTTGGCGATGATGTCGGCCACGGTGGGGCCGGCGGGCAGGACGCGGTTCTCGATGCGCAGGTGCGGGCCGCTGTCGGTGACCGCGTAGATGGGGCGGTTCCAGCGGTAGATCGTGCCGTTGTGCAGGGTCAGTTCGCCCAGCTGTGGCACTCCGCCGCTGTCGAGCGTCCGCTGCGGGTCCTCGTCCTCGCACAGCGGGAGCAGGGCCGGGAAGTAGCGGACGTTCTCCTCGAAGAGGTCGAAGACGCTGGTGATCCAGCGTTCCCCGAACCACACCCGGGGCCGTACCCCCTGCGCCTTGATCTCCTCGGGGCGGGTGTCCGTGGCCTGTTCGAACAGCGGGATGCGGGTCTCGCGCCACAGCTCCTTGCCGAACAGGAAGGGCGAGTTGGCCGCCAGGGCGATCTGCACGCCCGCGATGGCCTGGGCCGCGTTCCAGTAGTGCGGGAAGTCCTTCGGGGCGACCTGGAGGTGGAACTGGGTGCTGGTGCAGGCGGCCTCGGGGGTGATGGTGTCGGCGTAGGTCGACAGACGTTCGACGCCGTCGACCGTGATCCGCAGGTCCTCGCCGCGCGCCGCGAAGATCTGCTCGTTGAGCAGCCGGTAGCGCGGGTCCCCGGAGAGGGCGGCCTCGCTCACGTCCGGTTCTCCCAGGGTCGGCAGGATGCCGACCATGATCAGGTGCGCGCCCACGGCCGCGGCGCGGTCCTCGGCGTGGTTGAGCGCGTCGCGGATGGCCTGTTCCCAGGAGCCGGGGCCGCCGGCCGTGAGCTGCCGGGGCGGGATGTTGATCTCCAGGTTGAAGCGGCCGAGCTCGCTCGACCAGGCGGGGTCGGCGATGGCCTGGAGCACGTCGGTGTTCCGCATGGCGGGGAGCCCGTCGTCGTCCACCAGGTTGAGCTCGATCTCCAGCCCGACCTGGGGGCGCTCGCTCTCGAAGCTCGACTCGCGCAGCATCCGCGCCAGCACCTCGAGGTCGGTGTGCATCTTCTCCCGGTACCGACGGCGGTCCTCCCGTGTGAACACCAGGGCCGGCACATCCCGTCCCATGCGTCCTCCCGCGTTCCGTCGGTGGATGGCTCTCGTCCCAGCGTCGCACCTTGTCCTCACCCCCGCACCCACCTAGCCTGACTTTGTGCCGCGAATAAACAAAACCCGAATGCACAGTGCCGTGCCGGGCTACGGCAGCAACCCCCTCACCCGACTCCGTGTCGCACTCACCGTCTTCTTCGCCCTCGACGGGTTCGTCTTCGCCGGCTGGGTCGTCCGGATCCCCGCCATCAAGGAGCAGACCGGCGCCTCCGCCAGCGCCCTCGGCCTCGCCCTGCTGGGCGTCTCCGCCGGGGGCGTCATCACCATGATCCTCACGGGACGCCTGTGCCGCCGCTACGGCAACCACCGGGTCACCGTCGTCTGCGCCGTCCTGCTCTCGCTCAGCGTCGCCCTGCCGCCGCTCACCCGTTCGGCCCTGGCGCTCGGCCTGGTGCTGCTGCTGTTCGGTGCCGCGTACGGCGGGATCAACGTCGCCTTCAACAGCGCCGCCGTCGAGCTGGTGGCCGCGCTGCGGCGGCCGGTCATGCCGAGCTTCCATGCCGCGTTCAGCCTGGGCGGCATGATCGGCGCGGGGCTGGGCGGGCTGGTGGCGGGTTCCCTCTCCCCCGCCCGGCACCTGGTGCTGCTGACCGTCGTCGGGCTGGTGGTGACGGCCGCGGCGGGACCCACGCTGCTGCGGCACGAGCCTCCGGCGCCGCCCGAGCGGGAGCGGACCGAGCAGCGCGCCCCGCGCCGGCTCGACGGCCGCACCCGGTGGCTGGTGATCGTCTTCGGCGTGATCGCCGGGTGCACCGCGTACGGGGAGGGGGCGCTGGCCGACTGGGGCGCCCTGCACCTCGAACAGGACCTCGACGCCTCGCCGGGTGCCGCGGCCGCCGGCTACTCCTGCTTCGCGCTCGCCATGACGGTGGGGCGGCTGACCGGCACCACGCTCCTGGAGCGCCTCGGGCAGACCCGGACCGTCGTCGGCGGCGGCGCCACGGCGGCCGCCGGGATGCTGCTCGGCTCGCTCGCCCCCTCCCTGTGGGCGGCCCTGCTCGGGTACGCGGTCACGGGCCTGGGCCTCGCCAACCTCTTCCCCGTCGCCGTGGAACGCGCGGGCGCCCTCGCCGGCCCCGGGGGCGTGGCCACGGCCTCCACGCTGGGCTACGGCGGCATGCTCCTCGGACCGCCGGCGATCGGTTTCATGGCGGACTGGTTCACCCTGCCGGCCGCGCTGACCAGTGTCGCGGCGCTCGCGGCGGTGGCGGCGGCCGTGGGGGCGCTCGTCGGCGCGGCGGCGGGGCGGGCGGCCGGGAGCCGGGAGCAGCGGCCGCGGGGCTCCGCCGCGGACACACCGGCGTCCCCCGGCTGAGCGGACGGCCGCCGACCCGCTCCCCTCCCGCCTCCCTCGGCCGAGGGCCCAGCCGCGGACGGGCCCGCCTCTCCCCGCGCGCCTCTCGCGGGGGACGGGCCCACCTCTCCCCGCGGACGGGCCCGCCTCTCCCCGCGGACGGGCCCGCTTCTCTCCGCCGAAGGGCCCGCCCGGCACGGTCCGGCGATCCACTTCGGCGGGCCACGTCGGCACTGCCGTGTTCCTGGGTACCCGGGGCCACGCCCGTTGCGATCACCGGGCCGTAGCCATGGACAAGGAGGCAGACCCGTGACCGAACAGCAGCACCCCGGCGAGCAGCACCCGACACCGGAGTTTCCCTCCCAGGACCAGCCGCACCCGGGCTGGACGGGACCCATGGACCCGCCCCCGGACCACGGCGAGGAGTCCTACCGGGGCAGTGGACGGCTGGCCGGCCGCAAGGCCGTGATCACCGGCGGGGACTCCGGGATCGGCCGTGCGGTGGCCCTGGCGTTCGCCCGCGAGGGCGCCGACGTGCTCTTCACCCATCTGGACGACGAGAAGGACGACGCCGCCGAGACCGCCCGGCTGGTCGAGGAGTCCGGCCGCCGTGCCGTGCCCGTCTCCTGCGACGTACGGGAGGAGGAGAACTGCCGGGCGCTGATCGGCCGTGCCGTGGACGAGTTCGGCCGGATCGATGTCCTGGTGAACAACGCGGCGTACCAGATGTCGCAGCCCGACGGCATCGAGTCGATCTCCACCGAGCAGTTCGACCGGGTGATGCGCACCAACCTGTACGGCATGTTCTGGCTGTGCAAGATGGCCCTGCCGCACATCCCGGAGGGCGGCAGCATCATCAACTCGACGTCGGTGCAGGCCTACAAGCCCAGTCCGCATCTGCTGGACTACGCGACGACGAAGGGCGCGATCGTCACCTTCACGCAGGGCCTGGCCCAGATGGTGATCGACCGGGGCGTCCGCGTGAACGCGGTGGCGCCGGGCCCGGTGTGGACGCCGCTGATCCCCGCGACCATGCCGGACACCAAGGAGTTCGGCAAGCAGGCGCCGATCGGGCGGCCCGCGCAGCCGGCCGAGATGGCTCCGGCGTACGTCTTCCTCGCCTCGCAGGAGGCGTCGTACATCACCGCCGAGATCGTCAACGCGACGGGCGGGACGCCGTTGCCGTAGCGTGCCCGGAAATCCGGCGCTCGGAGCGCGCTCCATGCGGCAGACTCGGCGCCATGGAGACCGCTGAGTTGCTTCAAGCGCTGGAGACGGAGGGCCGGTTGCTCGCCGCGGCCGCCGAGGAGGCCGGGACGGACGCGAAGGTGCCGACCTGCCCGGGGTGGCAGGTGCGCGACCTGCTGCGGCACACGGGCGCGGTGCACCGCTGGGCCGCCTCGTACGTGACCGAGGGGCACACGGAGCGGCGCCCGCTGGGTGAAGCCCCGGACGCCGACGGCGCGGAGCTCGTGGCCTGGTACCGCGACGCCCACCGCCACCTCGTCGGCGCGCTGGCCGGCGCCTCGCCGGAGCTGGAGTGCTGGGCCTTCCTGCCCGCGCCGTCCCCGCTGGCCTTCTGGACCCGGCGGCAGGCGCACGAGACGGCGGTGCACCGGGTCGACGCGGAGTCCGCCCGCGGCGGCGGCACCACGGCCGTCGCCCCCGGCTTCGCGACCGACGGCATCGACGAACTGCTGCGCGGCTTCCACGCCCGCACCAGGAGCCGGGTCCGCACGCCCGAACCGCGCGTGCTGCGGGTCCGCACGGACGACACCGGCGCGGTGTGGACCGTCCGGCTCTCCCCGGAGCCGCCCGTGACCACGCGCGGCGCGGCCGCGGAGGCCGAGTGCGAACTGTCCGGCCCCGCCGGGCAGTTGTACCTGGCGCTGTGGAACCGGGGACCCCTGCCGTCGGTCACGGGTGACCGGGCGCTGGCCGAGCTGTGGCGGGAGACGTCGGGGATCTGACGCGCCCGGGCTCAGTCGTCCGCCAGCATCCGCGCCAGCACCGCGCGCTGCACGGGCAGCACCTCGCCGTGCAGCGCGCGCCCCTTCGCGGTGAGGGAGACCCGCACGCCCCGCCGGTCCTCGGGGCACATGCAGCGCTCGACGAGGCCTTCCTTCTCCAGCCGGGCGATCAGCCGCGACAGCGCGCTCTGGCTCAGGTGGACCCGCTCGGAGATCTCCTGCACGCGGTAGGCCGGGGTGCCCTTCGGGGTCCGGCACGCGGCGAGGACGTCGAGCACCTCGAAGTCGCTGGCGCACAGGCCGTGGTCGTGCAGGACCCGGTCGAGTTCGCACTGCGTGCGCGCGTGCAGCGCCAGAATGTCCCGCCACTGTTCCACGAGCGCCTGCTCGGCCTGGGTCGCCGCCATGAGGACGCACCGTAACAGAGAACCGAGATTGTTGCACCCGAATTAAATGCGCTTGCATCTCATGCATGCGCATGTAGTGTCTCGGGCATGACCTCTCCGCTCACCACCCCGACGCCCGAAGGGCGTTGGACTCCCCGACTCTGGGGCACCCTCCTGGTGCTCTGCGCCGCGATGTTCCTGGACGCCCTCGACGTCTCCATGGTCGGCGTCGCACTGCCGTCCATCGGTGCCGACCTCGGCCTGTCCACCTCCGCGCTGCAGTGGATCGTCAGCGGCTACATCCTGGGCTACGGCGGCCTGCTGCTCCTCGGCGGACGCACCGCCGACCTGCTGGGCCGGCGCCAGGTCTTCCTGGTGGCCCTCGGCGTCTTCGCGCTGGCCTCGCTGCTCGGCGGCCTCGTCGACTCGGGGCCGCTGCTCATCGCCAGCCGCTTCATCAAGGGCCTGAGCGCGGCCTTCACGGCCCCCGCCGGCCTGTCGATCATCACCACGACGTTCCCCGAGGGCCCACTGCGCAACCGCGCCCTCGCCATCTACACCACCTGCGGCGCCACCGGCTACTCGATGGGCCTGGTCTTCTCCGGCCTGCTGACGGAGGCCAGTTGGCGGCTCACCATGCTGCTGCCCGCCCCGATCGCCCTGATCGCCCTGATCGCGGGCCTGAAGCTGCTGCCGCGCAGCGAGCGCGAGCGCGCCGAGGGCGGTTACGACATCCCCGGCGCCGTGCTCGGCACCGCCTCGATGCTGCTGCTCGTCTTCACCGTCGTCGAGGCGCCCGAGGTGGGCTGGGGCTCGGCCCGGACGATCCTGTCCTTCGCGGCCGTGGCCGTCCTGCTGGCGGCCTTCGTGACCGTGGAACGGCGCAGCCCGAGCCCGCTGATCCGGCTCGGCGTGCTGCGCTCGGGTCCGCAAGTGCGGGCTCAGCTGGGCGCGTTGACGTTCGTCGGCAGTTACATCGGCTTCCAGTTCCTGGTCACGCTGTACATGCAGCAGTTGCTCGGCTGGTCCGCGCTGCACACGGCCCTGGCCTTCCTGCCGGCCGGCGCGCTGGTGGCGCTGTCCGCGACGAAGGTGGGTGCCGTCATCGACCGGTTCGGCACGGCCCGGCTGATCGTGCTCGGCTTCGCGCTGATGGTGGCCGGCTACGTGCTCTTCCTGCGCATCGACCTCGACCCGGTCTACGCGGCGGTGATCCTGCCGACGATGCTGCTGGTCGGCTCGGGCTTCGCACTGACCTTCCCGTCCCTGAACGTCCAGGCCACCAACGGCGTCGACGAGCACGAGCAGGGCATGGTCTCGGGGCTGCTCAACACCTCGGTGCAGGTGGGCGGGGCGATCTTCCTCGCGGTGGTGACGGCCGTGGTGACCGCGAACTCCCCCGAAGGCGGCACCCCCTCCCCGCAAGCCGTGCTCGACAGCTACCGGCCCGGCCTGGTGGTCGTGACGTTCATCGCCCTCGCCGGCCTGCTGATCACCCTCACCGGCCTGCGGTCCCGCCGGAACCGGCCGTCCGTCGTGGTCGCCGCGTCCACCCCGAAGGAGGCGGAGCGCGTCACCGTGGGCGACTAGGGAACGCCTCCCGCCGTGATCGAGACGCCCTGCGCTACCCGTGAGGGGAGCGCAGGGCACAGACGCGAAGACAATAAATCGAAAAAGTGTACGTTTCATACTTTTCCGGGCTCCGAATGAGTTCTACGCTCGTGTACGGATGACGGGCGGAGGACCGGCCGGTCGACCATCGCCGCCCGTGACGAGCGGAGGCGGAGATGAAAGCGTCGATGAGGCGGTCCGCGATCTTCGCAAGCGCGGCCGCTCTTGTGATTGCAGTCTGCGGTACGACGGGTACGGCCCGGGCCGAGCCGGGCGATGGTGAGCTCCAGTTCGGCTACGTCCTGCCGGAGACGGGACAGCTGGCCTACCTCGGCCCACCCCAGATCGAGTCGTTGAAGTTCGCGATCCAGCAGATCAACGACGCCGGCGGAGTCCTCGGCAAGTCCGTGCCGGCTGTCGTCTCCAGTGACGAGGCGGGCCAGGAGGCCGTTGCCGCACAGTCGGCGGACCGGGTCCTCGCGGCAGGCGTGGACGCGATCGTCGGCGCGGCGGCTTCCGGCATGTCGCTGGCGTTCATCGACCGGGTGACCGGAGCGGGCGTCGTGCAGTGCTCGGGGTCGAACACCGCACCCACGTTCACCGACTACGAGGACGACGGCTTCTACTTCCGTACCGTCCCGAGCGACGCGTTGCAGGGGCCCATCCTGGCGGACGTCGTCCGTGACGACGGCCACGACCGGGTGGCCCTGGTCGCACGGGCGGACGACTACGGTCGCGGCCTGATGGAGGCCACTCAGAAGACACTGGAGGAGCGCGGGGCGACGGTGACGCTCGCCGAGACCTACGACCCCAAGGCGACCAACTTCGACCAGGTCGTCCAGCAGATCGAGAACTCCAGGCCGGACGCCGCCGTGGTGATCGCCTTCGAGGAGGGCACCCAGATCCTGCAGGGCATGATCGAGTCCGGACTCGGGCCCGACCGGATCGGCGTCTACGGCGCCGACGGACTGCGCAGCGAGGAACTGCCCTCGCTGGTGGCGCCGGGCCAGCCGGAGAGGCTCTCCGGGATGAAGGGCACCGCGCCGGCCTCGGCGTCGAACGAGCAGTACGTGAAGGACCTCAAGGAATTCGCGCCGGACCTGAAGGAGCTGCAGTTCGCACCGCAGGTGTTCGACTGCGCGACGACGATCGCGCTCGCCGCCGAGAAGGCGGAGTCCGACGACCCGGGCGAGTACGTGAAGGAGATGAACGGGATCACCCGGGACGGCGAGAAGTGCAACTCGTTCGCCACCTGCAAGGAGCTGCTCGCCGACGGCAGGGACATCGACTACGACGGTGTGAGCGGTCCGCTCGACTTCACCGACCAGGGCGAACCGGGCCAGGCGTCGATCGAGGTGTACGGCTACGACGACGAGGGGAAGTTGCAGACCCTGCGGACCGAGACCAGCGAGGCCGAGGAGTGACCGGGAGGACGGACGGCGGGAGTCAACGGACGCGGGCGAGCGTGCCGAGGTAGAGCTCGATCACCTTCTCGTCGTGCAGCAGGGCCGTGCCCGTGCCGGTGTACGCGTTGCGGCCCTGGTCGAGGACGTAGCCGCGGTCGCAGAACTGCAGGCACCTGCGTGCGTTCTGCTCGACCATGAGCACGGCGACGCCCGCGCTGTTGATCATGCGGCAGCGGTCGAAGACATGGTCCTGGTGGAGCGGTGACAGACCGGCCGACGGCTCGTCGAGCAGCAGCAGCCGCGGCTCCATCATCAGGGCGCGGGCCATCGCGAGCATCTGGCGCTCGCCGCCGGACATCGCGCCGGCCTTCTGCCTGCGGCGGGCCGCCAGCACGGGGAAGAGTTCCTCGACCGCCGCGACCCGCCGCGCGTGGTCCTTGGGCCGCAGGTACACCCCCATCCGCAGGTTCTCCTCGACGGTCAGCGTGGGGAAGACGTTCTGCAGCTGCGGCACGTAGCCCACGCCCCGCCGGACCAGTTCGTGCGCGGGCCGGCCGGTGACGTCCTCGCCGCGCAGCCGCACGGTCCCGCCGCGCACCCGCAGCAGCCCGAAGACGGCCTTGACCAGCGTCGACTTGCCGGCACCGTTCGGGCCGATCACGCCGACCACCTCGCCCGGCCGCACCTCGACGCTGCAACCGCGCAGCACGTCGACACCGGGGACATAACCGGCGACGATGTCGTCGGCCGCCAGCACCGGCACCTGTTCCTCGGCGGACATCGCTAGCCCTCCTCACCGTTCTCGCGGTTCTCGCGGTTCTCCCCCTTCTCGCCTTTCTCGCGTTTCTCGCCGTTCTCTTCGGTCGCCCCCGGCTCGTCGTGCCGCTTGCCCAGGTAGGCGTCCACGACGGCGGGGTTCCGGCCGATCGTGTGCGGCGGGCCCTCGGCCACCAGGCTCCCGTCGGCCATGACGGCCACCCAGTCGCTGATGCCCATCACCACGTCCATGTCGTGCTCGACGAAGCACACCGTCAGCCCCTCGTCGCGCAGCCGCGTGATGTGTCCGAGCAGCGACTGGGTCAGCGCGGGGTTCACCCCGGCCATCGGCTCGTCGAGCAGGAGCATGACCGGCCGGGCCATCAGCGCACGGGCCAGTTCCAGCAGTTTGCGCTGCCCGCCGGAGAGCGTGCCGGCGTGGTCGTCGCGCAGGGGCCCGAGCCGGAACCGGTCGAGCAGTTCGTCGGCCCGGCGCTCCGTCTCCCGCTCCTGCCCGCGCCACAGCGGCCGCAGCAGCGCGGGCAGCACCCGCTCGCCGCGCTGCCCGGGCGCGGCGAGCAGCAGGTTCTCCAGCACGGTGAGCCGGGCGAGCGCCCGGGAGAGCTGGAACGTACGGACCAGTCCCCGTCGCGCCACCCGGTGCGCCGGGGAGCCGGTGAGCGGCTGTCCGTCGAACGACCAGCGTCCGCCGTCGGACCGGTCGAAGCCGCTCACCACGTTGAACAGGGTGGTCTTGCCTGCGCCGTTGGGCCCGATGAGCGCCGTGATGACCCCGCGCTGCACCTCCAGGTGCTCGACGCGGACGGCGACCAGGCCGCCGAAGGTGCGGGTCACCCGGTCCAGCACCAGCAGGGGGTCGGGCTTGCGCACCCCCGGCTCGGGATCGATCGCGGAGAGCCGGCCCGGTACGGGCACGACAGGGTCAGCGGCCACTGAGCAGCATCTCCTTCCGGCTGCCGAGGATGCCCTGCGGCCGGAACGCGACCAGCAGGATCAGGGCGACCCCGACCAGGGCGAAGCGCACCGCGCCGACCTCCGAGGTGCTGATGAGGTCCGGCGAGATGTACTCGGCGTCGATGGCCTGACGGAGCGCGCTGTCGAGGAAGCTGAGGACGAACCAGAACAGGATCGCCCCGACGACCGGCCCGAGGATCCGCCCGGCGCCTCCGAGGACGAGCAGCGTGTACAGGAAGAACGTGACGCCCGGGTCGTAGTTGTCCGGGTTCACGGACTGCACCTGGATCGCCTGCAGCATGCCCGCGACCGCCCCGATGACGCCGCCGAGCACGAGGCTCTGCATCTTGTAGGCGTAGACGTTCTTGCCGAGGCTGCGCGCGGCGATCTCGTCCTCACGGATCGACCGGATGACACGGCCCCACGGGCTGTGGATCAGCAGGGCCAGCAGAGATCCGACCACGACGACCAGCGCCCAGCCGACGACCATCACCCAGAGGTCGCGGGCGCCGAACCTCACGAGCCACACGCCGTAGGTGCCGGGGTCGATGGGGTTGAGCGCGTAGAAGTCGTTCGCGAACCGCTGCAGGCCGAACACCCCGCCGGTGACCGGCTCGGCCCAGCTGGAGCGGTAGAACAGGCGCAGTGTCTCCCCCGCCGCGATCGTGGTGATGGCCAGGTAGTCGGCGCGCAGCCGCAGGGTGGGCAGACCGAGGAGCAGGGCCAGCACGATCGCGCAGGCGATCCCGCCCAGGACGCCGAGCCACATCGGGCCGTCGTACGTCGACACCGTGATGGCGAGCCCGTAGCCGCCGACCAGCATGAAACCGACCTGGCCGAAGTTCAGCAGTCCCGTGTAGCCGAAGTGCAGGTTCAGCCCCATCGCGGCGAGCGCGTAGACGGCGGCGATGGGGCCGATTCCCGAGCGCAGGGCGTCGGAGACGATGGCCGAGAAGTCCATGGCGCACCCCTCACCCGACGCGTTCGGCCCGGCCGAGGATGCCCTGCGGCCGGACGAGGAGGACGAGGATGAGGACGAGCAGCGCCCAGGCGTACTGCAGGTCGACCGGGAACCACAGGGTGGACATCTGGGCGACGACGCCGATGACGAGGCTGCCGACCATCGCGCCGTAGGCGGAGCCGAGGCCGCCCAGGATGATCCCGGCGAACATGAGCAGCAGGAGCTTGAAGCCCATGTCCCAGGTGACGATCTCCACCAGGCCGAAGAAGACCCCGCCGAGCGCGGCCAGGGCGCCGGCGAGCATCCACACGAACAGCACCACCCGCTGCACGTCGATGCCCGAGGCCTCCGCGAGGTCACGGTTGGCGGCGACGGCCCGCACGGCCGTGCCGATCCGGGTCTTCTGCAGGAGCGCGGCGATACCGAGCAGCACCAGCACGGACAGCAGGGTGACGGTGAGGTCCCGCGGGGTGATGCCGGCCGGGCCGAGGCCGATCGTGCTCTGGATGTCGTACTGGGCGTAGGAGGCGGGCCGGGTGCCGTAGAGCACGAGGACGACGTGGCGCAGCAGCAGCGAGAGGCCGATGGTGACGATGAACATGTTGATCAGCCCGGTGCCCCGGGCCCGCAGCGGGCGCCAGAGGCCGCGTTCGACCGCGCCGCCCAGCAGGGCGCCGAAGACCACCGCGGCGAGGGCGGCGGGGATCAGGTGCCAACCCGGACCGGCCGCGGAGACGTTGAGGAAGAACGCGAAGGTGGCGCCGATCGTGACGAACTCTCCGTGCGCGAAGTTGATCAGGTGGATGGTGCCGAAGATCAGCGAGAGCCCGACGGCGGTGATCGCGATGATCACGCCGAACTGGATTCCGTCGATCAGCGCCTGCAGAGCGCGCGCGGCGAGCGTGGGGCCGCGCGGAACTTCCTCGCCCTGGGCCCGCGTGGAGATCGCGGGCAGCATCACGAGGACCAGAGCGAGGGCCGGCACGAGCATCCGCTGATAGCGCACGGTGGTTCCGGTACGTCACGAACGTCCCTTATGGGGTCAGTGTAGGCGCGGGTCGGAACGGTGACAGGGGTAGGTGACCGGTTCAGGCTCGTGCGGATCGGAGGATGCGGGATGGGTGACGGCCGGGATCTCGCGAGCGCGTACAACGACGACAGCGTGCTCTTCCGGGTGCTGCGCCACCTCGGCTGGGACAGCCTGGCCGACATCGGCTACTACACGCTGCCCACCCTGCCGCTCGTGGCGCTGACCGGGCCGGTGCCCTTCCAGCGCCGACTGGCGCGCCGGTCGCTGGCGTTGCTGGACGCCCGGCCCGGACAACTCGTCCTGGACGCGGGATGCGGGCGCGGTGCCACCACGGCGCGGCTGGGCGCCGCGGGCTGCCGGGCGCTGGGGGTGGACGTCCAGCCCGCGCAGATCGACCAGGCGCGCCGCCGCTTCGGCGACCGTGCGCGTTTCGCCGTCGCCGACGCCACGGCGCTGCCGCGGGAGGCGGCCGGGATCCCGCTGGCGGACGGTTCCTTCGACCGCGTGCACTGCCTCGAGGCCGCCTTCCACTTCGGCCACGAGGGCCGTCGGTCGTTCCTGGACGAGAGCTTCCGGCTGCTCCGCCCCGGAGGCCGGCTCGTCCTCGTGGACGTCACCTCCCGTACAAACCGGCCGATCGGATCCCTCGACCCGAGCGGCCTCGTACGCGCGACCTGGCGCTTCGACGACCTCGAACCGTGCGAGCGGTACCCGCGGACGGCGTCCGCCGCCGGTTTCACCACGCGCCGGATCCTCGACTGGACCACCCCCGTGCTCCACAGGGCGGCCCTCCTCTGCGCCCTGTTCACCGGCACCGCGTCCACCCGGGCCGGCCGGCGGGCCCTGTGCGCGCGGTGGCCCGGCCTGCGCACGCTCGACGCACAGGACTGGGACGACGTCGTCGCCGTCGTCCGGGCCCACCGGGCCATCGGGCGCGTCACCCGCTACACGGCCTACGTCCTCGACAAGCCCGCCGACGGCGGCACCGGCGCCGCCCGCTGACCGCCGGGCCGCCGGGCCGCCGGGTGCTTGCCCACCGGGCGGCCTGCTGTTTGACTCACCGTATGACTCACCACGGGGGACGGCGCACGCAGGCCGAACGCGATGCGATCACCGTCGAGATCGGATACGCGCTGTGCAGTGCGGCCTTCGCCGCGGCGGTCGCCTTCGGGGCCGTGGCCGGGCCCGCGCTGCTCTTCGACCTGCCGGACACGGCGGAGGGCCTGCTGCTGCGCGCCGGGCTGGTCATCGCGCCCGTCCTCTTCGCCGCCCGGGTCGTCAGCGTGCTGGTCCGGTTCCGGTCGGCGGCTCAGCCCAGCCAGCCCGGCCGTACCAGCCCCGACTCATAGGCGAGCACGACCAGTTGGGCCCGGTCGCGGGCGCCGAGCTTCACCATCGTGCGGCTCACGTGGGTTTTCGCCGTGAGCGGGCTGACGACCAGTCGGCGGGCGATCTCCTCGTTGGACAGGCCGATGCCGACCAGGGCCATCACCTCCCGCTCGCGCTCGGTGAGCCGGGACAGCGCGTCGGCCGCCGCCGGTTCCTTGGAGCGGGCCGCGAACTCGGCGATCAGCCGGCGCGTCACCCCGGGCGACAGCAGCGCGTCGCCCGCGACCACCGCCCGTACGGCGCGCAGGAGTTCGTCCGGCTCGGTGTCCTTGACCAGGAAGCCGGAGGCGCCCGCGCGGATCGCCTCGAAGACGTACTCGTCGAGCTCGAAGGTGGTGAGCATGACCACCTTCACGTCCTTCAGGGCCGGGTCCTCGGTGATCCGCCGGGTCGCGGCCAGGCCGTCGAGCGCGGGCATGCGGATGTCCATCAGGACGACGTCCGGCCGCAGTTCACGGACCCGGCGCACGGCCTCCTCCCCGTCGGCGGCCTCCGCGGCCACCTCGATGTCCGGCTGCGCGTCGAGCAGCGCCCGGAACCCCGCCCGGACCAGTGACTGGTCGTCGGCGAGCAGTACGCGGGTCACCGGTCCTCCTCAAGAAGTTCTCTGATGCGGCTCATGCGTCGGCGGAAGGCGTCAGCGGCAGGACGGCGAGCACCCGGAAGCCGCCGTCCGGGCGGGGCCCCGCCTCGATCGTGCCACCCAGCGCGGCGGCCCGTTCGCGCATCCCGGCCAGTCCGTTGCCGCTGCCGCCGGCATCCGTTCCGGTCGCGGGCCCGTCGTCGTCGACGCGCAGCCGCAGGGCGCCCGTGTCGTGGGCGAGGTGCACGCGCGCGTGCCGCGACCCGGAGTGCCGCACGACGTTGGTCAGGGCCTCCTGGACGATCCGGAAGGCGGCGAGGTCCGTGCCGGGCGCGAGGCGCGGCGGCTCCCCCTCGACGTCGACGGTCAGACCGGCGCTCGCCGCCTGCTCCACCAGCTCCGGCAGCCGGTCGAGCCCGGGTGCGGGGGCGCGCGGGGCGGCACCGGGCGCGCGCAGTGTGTCGAGGACCTGGCGGACCTCGCCGAGCGCCTCCTTGCTCTGGTCCTTGATGGTGGTGAGCGCAGTACGGGCCTGCTCGGGGTCGGTGTCCAGCAGCGCGAGGCCCACACCCGCCTGCACGTTGATGACGGAGATGCTGTGCGCCAGGACGTCGTGCAGCTCCCGCGCGATCCGCAGCCGCTCCTCGTCGGCCCGCCGCCGCGCGGCCTCGGCCCGCTCGGCCCGCTCACGAGCCCACTGCTCGCGCCGGACCCGGAACAGCTCCGACACCGCCGCGATCGCCACCACCCAGGTCGCGACGACGATCTCCTCGCCCCAGGGGGCGGCGGAGTCCCCCGAGGGCGGCAGCCACGCGTACAGCCAGTGCCCCACCAGCACGTGCCCGGCCCAGAGCGTGCCCATCGCGCACCACGCCGCCCACCGGTGTCCGGCGACGATCGCGCTGAAGCAGGCCAGGGCGACGGTGAGCAGCACCGGCCCGTACGGATACCCGGCCCCGAGGTAGACCATGACGACACCCGCGGTACCGAACACCACGGCCACCGGATACCGCTTCCGCCACAGCAGCAGCGCCCCGGCCACGAGCAGCAGCACGCGCGCGAACGGGTCCAGGTCCGCCCGCTCCCCCTGCTGGCTGTGCGCGGCGAAGTTGGAGCCGCCCAGAACGAACACCGTGACGACGGCGGTGGACCGCCAGGGCCACCGGGGCGGGCGCTCCCCCTCGCCCCACCGGTCCCACCACGGCGGCCCGTGCCGCCACCACTGCGGCGGCCCGCCCCGCACCCGCTGCTCGTCCATACCGGCCACGCTAGACGCCGCCCTGCCGCGAGGGCGTCACCCCTGCGTGGCGATCGGGCGTACTCCGCGGGAAGTACGCCGGCCGCCCCGGACGGCCTCGCCCTCCGTGTTCCGCAGGCGGCACGAGCCGGCGCCGCATGACTTTCCGTGATCCACTGGTCACGGGCCCGCCGCCGCGGCGACGTACGTGCCCCAGCTCATCCGGTTCCGCCGGCGGCACGACTCGTTCGCCATCTCGGGCGACGGAAACGCGACGCTGCGGATTTCCTGCGACGTCGAATCGTCGAACGCCGCGGTGGTGCCGTGGATTTCCTTCTCGGTGATCGCGGAGGTGCCTCCGGACCATCCCCCGTGGACCGGTCGGCTCGACTGGTTCATGGCCCTCGCCGAGGTCCCTCGGGCGACCGCTGCCGGTGTTCTGCGAGCGGCCTACCAGCGGCCCCTCCATCCGGCCGACCTCACCGAACTGTGGCCGGACGGCCCCGTGATCGGGGGCGCCGCCGGCTGAGTCGACGTCAGGGCCCGGGGGTCTCCGCGGCGGGCCCCCGCTGCGGGTACACCAGCCCCACCCCCTGCGCGAGTTGCCCCACCGCGTGCCGGAAGAACGTCTCCCGGTCCTCCACCACCCGGTTGAACTGCCCGAACAGCTCGAAGCCGACCAGTCCGTACAGCTGGGCCCAGGCCGCGACGAGGGCCGTCACCGTCTCGGGCGGGAGGTCCGGCGCCAGGTCGGCGGCCATCCGCTCGGCCTCGGGACGCAGTGCGGCGGGCAGCGGGGGCCGGGCCAGGCCGAGGCCGCGGTAGGCGTCGCGCAGGATGCCGATGAGGAGGTTGCCGACCCGGGCGGCCGCCGGGACGGTGGTGTCGGGCGCGGTGTACCCGGGGACGGGCGAGCCGTAGATGAGGGCGTACTCGTGCGGACGGGCCAGCGCCCAGCCGCGCACGGCCTCGCAGACGGCGATCCAGCGCTGGAGAGGGCCGGAGTCGGCGGCCGCGCCGTGGGCCGCCTCGGCGCTCTCGCCGAGGGAGTCGTAGGCGTCGATGATGAGCGCGGTCAGCAGGTCGTCACGGCTGGGGAAGTAGCGGTACAGCGCGGAGGAGACCATGCCGAGCTCGCGGGCCACGGCGCGCAGGGAGAGCTTGGCGGCGCCCTCGCCGGCGAGCTGTCTGCGGGCCTCGTCCTTGATGGCCGCGGTGACTTCGATCCTGGCCCGGGCACGGGCGCCGTGTGCGGTGCTCATGCGGGGCAGTGTGCCATGGACGCAGAGCGGTGCACACAAAAGAGAGCACTGAACTGAAGCGAGAGCAGCAGACAAAAACGAGAGCACTGCTCTTGCTTTGGAGCGGCAGTCTCCTGCAGACTGGCATCAGCCAAGCGAGAGCAGTGCTCACAAAAGAGAACACCGCTCCGCCGACCCTCAGGGGGACCCCATGTCCACACACGTCCAGAAGCCCGGCTGGCTCACCGTCAACGTCTTCAACCGCTTCGTGACCTGGCTGACCCGCCGCGGCATCAGCGTCTGGGGCTCCCGCGTCCTCGCCGTCCGCGGCCGCAAGAGCGGCCAGTGGCGCACCACGCCGGTCAACGTGCTCACCCTCGACGGCCGGCAGTACCTGGTCGCACCCCGCGGCCACGTCCAGTGGACGCACAACATGCGCGCCGCGGGCGGCGGCGAACTGCACCTCGGCAAGCGCGTGGACACCTTCACCGCGACCGAGGTGGCCGACGACGACAAGGCCCCGATCCTGCGCGCCTACCTCAAGCGCTGGAAGGCGGAGGTCGGGGTCTTCTTCAACGGCGTCGGCCCGGACTCCCCGGACGCCGAACTGCGCCGCGTCGCCCCCGACCACCCGGTCTTCGAGATCACTCCGACGGGCTGACCTCGTCGACGGTCACCGGACGGCGGTCCATGGCGGTCAGCGCCCTCTGGGCCATCGGATGCGTACGGACGATCTCGCCCAGCGACGTCGAGCCCTGGGTGATCTCCTTGAACGCCTTCCAGGCCGGGCGGAAGCCCGTCAGCGCCGCGTGGAACAGGCCGGGGCGGCGCTCGAACACGGTCAGCAGCCGCTTGCCGACGCTCATCTCCACGCCCAGCCCGGCCTTGACCGCGAACGCGTAGTTCAGGGCCTGCCGGCGCGTGTCCACGGCGTCGTGCGCCTCGGCGATCCGCACCGCCCACTCCCCCGCCAGCCGGCCGGAGCGCAGTGCGAAGGAGATGCCCTCGCGGGTCCACGGCTCCAGCAGCCCCGCCGCGTCGCCGCACACCAGCACCCGCCCGCGCGAGAGCGGCGAGTCGTCGGCACGGCAGCGGGTGAGGTGCCCGGAGGAGATGCTCGGTTCGAAGCCGGCCAGGCCCAGCCGCCCGATGAACTCCTCCAAGTACCGCTTGGTCGCGGCGCCTTCGCCGCGCGCCGAGATCACCCCGACCGTCAGGGTGTCGCCCTTGGGGAAGACCCAGCCGTAACTGCCGGGCATCGGGCCCCAGTCGATGAGCACCCGGCCCTTCCAGTCCTCGGCGACCGTGTCCGGCACCGGGATCTCCGCCTCCAGGCCCAGATCCACCTGGTCCACCTTGACCCCGACGTGCGCCCCTATGCGGCTGGCGCTGCCGTCCGCCCCGACCACGGCCCGCGCGAGCAGGACCTCGCCGCCCTGCAGGACGACCGCGACCGTGCGCCGGTCGGGCACCGCCGAGCCGTGCTGCTCGACGCGCTGGACCGTGACGCCCGTACGCAGCTCGGCGCCCGCCTTCTGCGCGTGCTCGACGAGCTGCTGGTCGAACTCGGGCCGGTTGATCAGCCCGAACAGCATCTGCCGGGACCGGCGCGTCCGCGTGAAGCGGCCGTTGTTCGAGAACGTCACCGCGTGCACCCGGTCCCGCAGGGGCAGCTCGAAGCCGGGCGGCAGCGAGTCGCGCGAGGGTCCGATGATGCCGCCGCCGCACGTCTTGTACCGCGGCAGCTCCGCCTTCTCCAGCAACAGCACGCGTCTCCCGGCGACCGCCGCCGCGTACGCGGCCGAAGCTCCCGCCGGTCCCGCGCCCACCACGACGACGTCCCACACCTGCCGCACGTCGTCCGCCGAAGAGTTCTCGCTGCTCACGATGGTCTGCCGCTCCGATCAAGCCGCCTGCCGCTGCTACCTCCCGCATCCTACGGCCGACCCGGTCACCGGCCGCTGTGGGAGGATCTACGGCACTCACCGCTACAACGTCGCACCCACAAGGAGCGTGCCCATGTCGCCCAATCCGGTCGCCGAGACCGTCGCCTCGCTGATGCCCAGGGCGAAGCAGGAGCTCACCGAACTGGTGGCCTTCCGGTCGGTGGCCGACTTCGAGCAGTTCCCGAGGAGCGAGAGCGAGAGCGCGGCCCGCTGGGTCGCCGACGCGCTGGCCGCCGAGGGCTTCCAGGACGTGGCGCTGCTCGACACCCCCGACGGGACGCAGTCGGTCTACGGCCACCTGCCCGGCCCGGCGGGCGCGAAGACCGTGCTGCTCTACGCCCACTACGACGTGCAGCCCCCGCTGGACGAGGCCGGCTGGACGACCCCGCCGTTCGAGCTGACCGAGCGGGACGGGCGCTGGTACGGGCGCGGGACCGCCGACTGCAAGGGCGGTCTGATCATGCACCTGCTGGCGCTGCGCGCGCTGAAGGCGAACGGCGGCGTGCCGGTCCACGTGAAGGTGATCGCCGAGGGCTCGGAGGAGATGGGCACGGGCGGCCTGGAGCGGTACGCCGAGGAGCACCCGCACCTGCTGGAGGCGGACACGATCGTCATCGGCGACGCGGGCAACTTCCGGGTCGGCCTGCCGACCGTCACCTCGACCCTGCGGGGCATGACGATGCTGCGGGTGAGCGTCGACACGCTCGCGGGCAATCTGCACTCGGGCCAGTTCGGCGGTGCCGCGCCCGACGCGCTGGCGGCCCTCATCCGCGTCCTGGACTCGCTGCGGGGCGAGGACGGCTCGACGACCGTCGACGGGCTCGCCTCCGACGCCGTCTGGGACGGGCTGCAGTACGACGAGGAGCAGTTCCGGCAGGACGCCAAGGTGCTGGACGGCGTGGAGCTGATCGGGTCGGGGACGGTCGCCGACCGCATCTGGGCGCGCCCGGCCGTGACCGTGCTCGGCATCGACTGCCCGCCCGTCGTCGGCGCCACCCCGTCGGTGCAGGCGCGCGCCCGTGCGCTGGTCAGCCTGCGGGTGCCGCCGGGCGTGGACGCGGCCGAGGCCACCAAGCTGCTCCAGGCCCACCTTCAGGCGCACACGCCGTGGGGCGCGCGGGTGAGCACCGAGCAGATAGGCCAGGGCCAGGCCTTCCGCGCCGACACCTCCAGCCCGGCGTACCAGGCCATGGCGGAGGCGATGGCGGTGGCGTATCCGGGGCAGGAGATGCAGTACGCCGGTCAGGGCGGCTCCATCCCGCTGTGCAACACCCTCGCCGCCCTGTACCCGCGGGCGGAGATCCTGCTCATCGGGCTGAGCGAGCCGGAGGCACAGATCCACGCGGTGAACGAGAGCGTGTCGCCCGAGGAGCTGGAGCGGCTGTCGGTGGCGGAGGCGCTGTTCCTGCGGAACTACGCCGCGAGCTGACCGCTCTGCCCTCGGCAGAAGGCCCTCGTCTCCGGACGGGGGCCTTCTCTACGGTCGTGCCATGGACGTCGTCGCGCTCCTCCCCCGCCTCCATCTGCTCCGGTTCCCGGTCGGCCAGGCCTATCTCTGGCGCGACGGCGACGAGTGGACGCTGATCGACGCCGGCCCGGCGGGCTCCGGGGCCGCGATCGCCGAGGCGGTGACCGCGCTGGGCTCGGATCCCCGGGCCGTGCGGCGGATCGTGCTCACGCACTTCCACGAGGACCACGCGGGCGGGGCGCAGGAGTTCGCCGCGCTGAGCGGAGCCGAGGTGCTGGCGCACCGGCTGGACGCGCCGTTCGTGCGGGGTGAACTCCCGGGCCCCGAGCCGGTGTTCGAGGACTGGGAGCGGCCGCTGCACGAGCGGGCGGCGAAGCTGCTGCCCGCGGGTGGCTTCGCCCGGCCCGCCGAGGTCACGGAGCTGGCCGGCGGCGAGGTGCTGGACTTCGGCGGCGGAGCGCACGTGGTGCACGTGCCCGGGCACACGCACGGCAGCATCGCGCTCCATCTCCCGCGGCACGGCGTGCTGTTCACGGGTGACACGGTCGCGGCGTCACCCGTGGACGGCTCGGTGATCCCCGGCGTGTTCAACCTCGACCGCGCCCGGGTCCTCGCCGCCTGCGGACGACTGGCGGAACTGGGCCCGGAGACGGCCTGCTTCGGCCACGGGGATCCCGTGACGGCACAGGCGTCCCGCGCGCTGGCGAACGCGGCCCGGGGGTAGCCCTCGCTACCCGAGCGCCGGGTCGAGGACGATGTCCTCCTCGCGGGCCGCGAGTGTCGGCTCCTCGGGGAAGTGGCAGGCGGTCAGATGGCCCGAGGTGCTGCCCTCGACGCGAACGAGCGGGGGTTCCTCGGCGGCGCACTTGTCCTGGGCCTTCCAGCAGCGGGTGCGGAAGCGGCAGCCGGAGGGCGGGTCGATGGGCGAGGGCACGTCCCCGGCCAGCCGGATGCGCTCGCGCCGGTCGACGGCGTCCGGGTCGGCCTCGGGCACGGCGGACAGCAGCGCGTGCGTGTAGGGGTGCCGCGGCCGGGTGTAGAGGGACTCCCGGTCGGCGACCTCGACGATCTTGCCGAGGTACATCACGGCGACGCGTTCGGAGAAGTGCCGTACGACGGCGAGGTCGTGCGCGATGAAGAGGAAGGCGATGCCGAACTCCCGCTGGAGGTCCTGGAGCAGGTTGACGACCTGCGCCTGGATGGAGACGTCCAGCGCGGAGACGGGTTCGTCGGCGACGATCAGCTTCGGCCGCAGGGCGAGGGCGCGGGCGATGCCGATGCGCTGGCGCTGGCCGCCGGAGAACTCGTTCGGGTAGCGGTTGTAGTGCTCGGGGTTGAGGCCGACCGTCTCCAGCAGTTCCTGGGCGCGCTTCTTGTGGCCCTGGGGCGGGTTGATGCCGTTGAGCCGCATCGGCGTCTCGATGATGGTGCCGACGGTGTGCCGGGGGTTCAGTGAGGAGTACGGGTCCTGGAAGATCATCTGCAGGCTCCGGCGGGCCTCCTGCATCCGCCCCGGCGGCTGGTGCGTGATGTCCTGGCCGTCGAACACCACGGACCCGCCGGTGGGTTCGAGCAGCCGGGTGATCAGGCGGCCCGTGGTGGACTTGCCGCAGCCCGACTCGCCGACCAGGCCCAGTGACTCGCCGGGCCCGACCGAGAAGTCGATGCCGTCGACCGCGCGGACGGCGCCGATCTGCCGCTGGAAGAGGATGCCCTGCCGGATGGGGAAGTGCTTCTGCAGACCGCGTACGTCGAGGAGGTTCTCGCCAGCCGGGCGGTCGGTGCCGGTCCCGGTGAGGGGCTGGGTGGTGCTCACGGCATGTTCCCTTTCGTCCGCCGCCGTCACTGCGCGGCCCGGTCGGTTCCGGCGCCGTGCTCCTCCGGGCCCGTCCCGCCGCGGATCTCCTGCTTGGCCTCGTCGGTGAGGTGGCAGGCGGCGAGGTGCCGTTCGCTGCCGGAGACGAGGCGCAGCTCGGGCCGCTCCAGCGTGCAGCGCCCGTCCGGCTCCCAGCCCTTGTAGGCGCAGCGCGGGTGGAAGGCGCAGCCGTCGGGCAGGTTGATCAGGCTGGGCGGTGTGCCGGGGATCGGGTTGAGCCGCTCGCCGACGTCGCCGGTGAGGTGCGGCATGGACTGCAAAAGGCCCCAGGTATAGGGGTGCTGGGGCTGCTTGAGGACGTCCCGGGTGGTGCCGTACTCGATGCGGCGGCCGCCGTACATCACCAGGATGTCGTCGGCGACGTCGGCGACCACGCCGAGGTCGTGGGTGATGATGACGACGGCGGAGCCGAACTCCTCCTGGAGGTCCCGGATCAGGTCCAGGATCTGCGCCTGGACGGTGACGTCCAGGGCGGTGGTGGGCTCGTCGGCGATGAGCAGCTCGGGGTCGCACACCAGTGACATGGCGATCATGGCGCGCTGGCGCATGCCGCCGGAGAACTGGTGCGGGTAGTCCCTGACCCGGCGTTCGGGCTGCGGGATGCCGACCCGCTTCAGCATCTCCACCGCGCGGTCCCTGGCCTCCTTCTTGGAGACCTTGTGGTGCACGCGGTAGGCCTCGGCGATCTGGGAGCCGACGGTGAAGAAGGGGTGCAGCGCGGAGAGCGGGTCCTGGAAGATCATGGAGACCGTGCGGCCGCGCAGTTCGCGCATCTCGGCCTCGGGCAGGCCGACGAGTTCCCTGCCCTCCAGCCGGATCTCGCCGCCGACCCGGGCGCTGGTGCCCTTGTGCAGTCCGAGCAGGGCCAGTGAGGTCACCGACTTGCCGGAGCCGGACTCGCCGACGATGCCGAGGGTCCGGCCCTTCTCCAGGGTGAAGGAGACGCCGTCGACGGACTTGACGAGGCCGTCCTCGGTCGGGAAGTGCACCCTGAGGTCGCGCACGTCGAGGAAGGGGGCGGGCGCGGGCGCGAGGTCCGCGGGCTGCGGTGAGGTCTGAACGGACACGGGTGTTCCTAAGGACGAAAGGGGGCTCAGGCGAGGCGCACGCGCGGGTCGACGAGGCCGTACACCAGGTCGACGACGACGTTGGCGAGGACGACGAACGTCGCGGCGAACAGCGTGGTGCCGAGGATGACCGGCAGGTCGGAGTTCTGGACGGAGTCGACGGCGAGCTTGCCGATGCCGTTGATGCCGAACACCGACTCGGTGATGACGGCGGAGCCGCCGATCAGGGAGCCGACGTCCATGCCGAAGATGGTGATGATCGGGGTGATGGCGGCCCGCAGGCCGTGCTTGAGGACGACCTTGGAGGCGGGCAGGCCCTTGGCGCGGGCGGTACGCATGTAGTCCTCGGCGAAGACCTCCAGCATGGAGGAGCGGGTGAGCCGGGTGTACATGGCGAGGTAGACGATGACGAGGGTGGTCCACGGCAGGATCAGCCCCTGGAACCAGCCGGCGGGGTCCTCGGTGATGGAGGTGTAGCCGGAGGTCGGCAGGATCTGGAACTTGTCGACGAACAGGTACAGCAGGAGCAGACCGATGAAGTAGATCTGCACCGACACGCCGAACAGGGCGAGTCCGACCGCCGCCTTGTCGGCGGCCCTGCCCCTGCGCACCGCGGCGACGGTGCCGAGGCCGACGCCCAGGATCAGGAAGGCCACCGCCGCGCCGAGACCGAGGGAGAGGTCCGCCGGGAAGTCCGACAGCAGGGTGGTCAGGACGGGGGTGTCCGTCTGGAAGGAGACACCGAGGCAGGGCGCGCCGCAGTGGATGCGTACGCTCTGGTCGCCGTAGTCGCGGCCGACGAACAGCCCCTTGAAGAACTCCCAGTACTGCGTCAGGTAGCTCTGGTCCAGGCCCAGCGAGTGCTTGATCTCCGCCAGGCGGGAGGGGGAGCAGGTCTTTCCGCAGGCCAGGAGGGCGGGGTCGGACGGCAGCGCGAAGAAGATGAAGAAGGTGATCGTGGTGATCACCAGCATGATCAGGGCCGCTGCCAGCAGGCGTCTGATGAGGTAACGAAACATGGGGTGCCGGGACCTGACGTGAGTGGGATGCCCGCCGGCGGCCGGGGCCGCCGGCGGGGGTGGAGAGGGTGGCGTCCGTCAGTGCTTGACGTAGACGTGGACCAGGCTCGGCTCGGCCAGGATCGTGTCGGGGATGACACCGCCGACCTTGGAGCCGGACATGTCGCTGAAGTTCATGTACATCAACGGGACCACGGCGGCGTCCTTGAGGATCTGCTCGTCCATCTGCCCGTAGGCGGCGTTGCGCTGCTTGACGTCGGTCATCTTGGAGGCCTTGTCGATCAGCGCGTTGACCTTGGGGTCGTTCAGGTAGGACAGGTCCTGGTTGGCCTGCGGGTTCTTCTTGATCAGCCGGCCGTCGAAGAGGGTGGGCAGCACCGTGGAGGCGTTCGGCCAGTCGGCGATCCAGTCGCCCCAGGTCAGGTCGTACTGGTTCTTGGTGTTGTTGACGGTGCTGAAGTAGTTGGCCGCGTCGATCGGGGAGATGTTGACGTGGATGCCGATGCGCTCCAGCGCGGTCTTCACGGCGTCGGCGAAGTGCTCCTGGGTGGGGGTGTTCTCCACGGCGATCGACATGGTCGGCTTGGGGTTGCCCGCCTGCTTCATCAGCGCCTTGGCCTTGGCGAGGTTGCCCGAGGGGTTGGCGCTGTACAGGTTGAACTTCTTGTAGCCGCCGATGCCGGGGCTCAGCATGGTGGTGGCGTAGTCGCCGTAGGCGGAGCCGCCGAAGGCGCCGCGGACCGTCGTCTTGTCGACGGCGTACTCGATCGCCTGGCGCACCCGGAGGTCCTTGACGCGGGTGGTGTTGATCGCCAGGTAGTTGATGCCCGGGGCCGGGATCTTGTAGTAACGACTCTTCAGGGACGGGTCGTTGGCGAGCTGCGCCAGGTCGGATCCGGCGATGGGCCACTGCTGGATCGACGTCTGCGCGGTGCCGGCGTCGGCCTTGATCTGCTGGTCGATGGCCGCCTCGTCCTGGCCGAACTTCACGTCCATCTCGTCGACGTTCTGCTGCCGGATCGGGTCGGTCGACTGGGACCAGTACTTGTTCCGGGTGAGGACGAGTTCCTTGTTCTTGGCGTACGACTTGATCATGTACGGGCCGTCGGACCAGACCTTGGTGTCGTACGTCGAGCCGGTGTCATGGGCCTTGGGCACGGCCGCCCAGCCGGTCATCGCGGTGGTCTCGTTGAAGTCGGCCACCGGCTGGTTCAGGTGGAAGACGACCGTGTACTTGTCCGGCGTCTGGATGGAGGCGAGCTCCTTGCCCTGGTAGGGGCCCTTGTAGTCGGCGCCGCCGACGAGCCACTGGGCCGCGTAGGGCGGGCCGCCGTTGATGTCGGAGGAGAAGAACCGCTCGACGCCGTACTTGACGTCGGGTGCGGTGACCTCGGTGCCGTCCTGGTACTTGATCCCGTGCCGCAGGTGGAAGGTCCAGACCGTGGCGCCCTTGCTCGGCGTTCCGGTGTCGGTGGCGAGGTCGCCGACCAGCTTGGGCTGCGAGCCCGTCTCGTCCCAGCCCGTGAGGGTCCGGACGATCTCCTCGTCCATGCTCGATCCCTCGGTCGTGTAGACGCGCTGGGGGTCGAGGTGGTCGAAGTCCGCCTTGTCCAGGACGGTCAGGGTGCCGCCCTTGCCGGGCGCGCCGCTGCCGCTGCTGCCGGAGGACCCTCCGCATGCGGTGGCCCCCAGGGCGATCATCACGGCGGAGGCCGTGAGAGCGACCGTGCGCGATCTGCGCGTGTTGCGCGTCATTGAGGAAACTCCGTTCTTGCTACGGGCTCGACGGCCGTTCGTGGGACCGCCGGGCCGATACTCGGGGGGTGGCTTGTCAGCCGCGCCGGGCGCGGGGGTCCAGGGCGTCCCGGACGCCGTCCCCGAGGAGATTGAGCGCCAGGACCAGGACGAGGAGCAGGACGCCGGGCACGAAGAGGTACATCGGGTCCTGCAGGAAGAACTGGGAGGCGTCCGACAGCAGGGCTCCCCAGTCGGGGTTGGGCGGGATGACGCCGACACCCAGGTACGACAGCGCCGCCTCGGTGGTGATGTTCTGCGGGACGGCGAGCGCGAAGGAGATCAGGATCGGGGCCCAGAGGTTGGGCAGCAGCTGCCGGAAGAGGATGTGCCGCCGGCCGGCGCTCATCAGCCGCGCGGCGTCGACGAACTCCCGCTCGCGCAGGGACAGCACCTGTCCGCGCACCAGCCGGGCAGTGTAGGCCCAGGCGAACACGGCGATGTTGAGGACCAGGACGAGCAGGCGGAGGTTCTCGTCGGTGCCGCCGTGGCTGTTGGTCTGCAGCGCGTTCTGGATCACCGGGGTGAGGGCGATGATGAACAGCAGCTGCGGGAACGCCAGCATCACGTCCATGATCCGGGACAGCAGGGAGTCGACCCAGCCGCCGAAGTACCCGGCCGCGAGGCCCGCCACGACCCCGACGACGGTGGACAGCACGGCCGAGGCGAATCCCACGTAGAGGGAGGTGCGCAGGCCGTAGACGATGCGGGCGAACAGGTCGTAGCCGGTGCCCGGTTCGACGCCGAGCAGGTGCTGGGCGCTGATGCCGCCCAGCGACCCGTAGGGGAAGTTGCCCGTGTCCGGGTTGATCGCCTTGTTGTCGGGGGTGATCGGTCCCCAGCCGGTCACCGCGGTGAGCACCGGCGCGAGCAGGGCGACTGCGATGAACAGGAGGGTGGCCACCAGGGCGGCCAGGGTGACCTTGTCCCGCCTGATCCGCCGCCAGGCCATCCGGGCCGGCGAGCGGCCGGCGACGACCGTGCCGCCGGGTCTGGGGTCCTGCGTCGACGGCTCGGTCAGCAGCGCGGTGCCGCCGCCGGTGTCGACCGGCTGGTGTTGCGTGGTCATCGTCGGAACATCCCGGATCTGCCCCTGGGGCAAGGAAAATTGGGTGGCGGTCGTAACTTCCGCCGTGAGACTCTGCGGACTTTCGCAACGCCGTGCGAGTCCGGTCAAGCCGAGCAGGGGCCAGAAAAGGGATTGTTTGCGGTCATGGAAAAGTGTTGACGCAAGCGGGGAATGTGATTACCCGCCGCGTGAAGGAGTGCGGGAGATTCCTTGGGGATCGATTGGCCGTGGCTCCGGTGGCGTTTCCTTTTGCTTTTCCCTCGGAATCCCCCGGGCCGGGTAAAGGGGCAGGGCCGGGGGCTCGCCGTCAGCCGAGCGGAATCCCAGCTTCCAGGTAGAACGCGGCTCCGCGTTCCCGCGCCCGCAGCGCCCAGCGCAGTCGCTCGAAGCGCACGGGCGGCAGCAGTCCGGCGGCCTCCTCCTCGGTGACGAACCGCCAGTCGCGCAGCTCGGGGCCGGGCAGCAGCAGCCGTTCGGCCTCCGCGGAGGTGAGGAGACCGCCGTCGAAGAGGAGCCGCAGTCCGCCGAAGCCGGGGGGCGCGGGGCGCTCCCAGTCGACGACGAGCAGGCCGGGCACCTTCTCGAGGCGGATGCCCGTCTCCTCGGCGACCTCCCGCATCCCGGCGCGCGCGGGCGCCTCTCCGGGCTCGACGACCCCGCCGGGGAACTCCCAGCCGGGCTTGTAGGTGGGGTCGACCAGCAGCACCCGGTCCCGTTCGTCGAAGAGGAGCACCCCGGCGGCGAGCGTCTCGGCGGTGGGCTCGGGCGTCTGCACGATGTCGCAGACGGGCACGGCGCCGCTGTTGACGGCCTCGGCGATCCGGGCGGCGGTCTGGTGCGGCGTGAGGTCGCTGGTGTCCACGGGGTGGGCGTCGGCGGTGAGCCAGGAGGCGAGGGCGGCCCGGTACGGCTCGATGTGGTCGAAGGACCACCGGCGTATTCGCGTCTCGCCGTCGGGGAGGTCCGGCGGAACCTCGCGGCCCGCTATGCGCTCCCGCAGTATCGTTTCGGCCGGAGCGAGCAGGATGTGGCTGACCGGAATCCTGCGGGCGGCCAGTCCGCCGAAGATCTCGTCGCGGTACTCCTGGCGCAGCAGGGTCATGGGGACCACCAGGGTCCCGCCGAGCTCCGCGAGCATCGCCGCCGCCGTGTCGATCACGAGGCGTCGCCAGATCGGCAGGTCCTGGAAGTCGCCGACCTCGGCGAGGTGTTTGGGCGGCAGCAGGTGGGCTAGCGCGCCGCCGATGACCTCCGGGTCGAAGAGCGTGCTGTTCGGGATCAGTTCGATCAGCTCCCGTGCGGTGGTGGTCTTCCCCGCACCGAACGCGCCGTTGATCCAGACGACGGTCACAGGTCCCCCTCTTCTGTTGGCCCCCTGAGGCTTGCCCGCTTCACCCTGCCACGAAAACCAGCCGCAGTTGAGGGCGCATGACGACGGCGCCGGCGCCCCCTCGCACGGGGAGCGCCGGCGCCGTGGGCCGGGGCCGGGCGGCTCGTCAGCCCTTCTCCTTCTCCTTCTCCTGGCTGCCGTCCTCCCGGTCCAGGGACAGGCTGTCCTTGGCGACGGTCTCGTCGAGCGTCTTGAGCGTGTCGTCCACGCTGATGGTGCCGAGGCTCTCCCCCAGCGCGTGGGACGGGGTGACCGCCGCGACGACGAATCCGGTGGCGAGGGAGGCGATGGCGAGCATGCTGCGCTTCTTCATGCCCGGCACAACGGTCCGAGGCCCTGTGGGGTCACGCGGCGGCGTACGACCGGGCGAGGGATTGCCTCAGGCCGGGTCGCCGTCCGGCGCGGTGCCCCAGACGCCGGGACCGCCGCCCCGCCACTCGATCAGTCCCGACGCCGACACGTACGCCTCGTCCGCGTCCTCGATTCCCGCCCGCCGCAGGAATTCGGCGACGTCCAGCAGCCCGTAGGCGATGCCGAGGAACTGGTCGTCCACACGGACCCGCCTGCCGCCGTCCGCGGCAGGCGGGTAGACCACGACGGGTTTCACGGACGCCATGGCATCAGGGTCCGCGAAGTCGGGGCCGGGCGCTCGTCGGGGTGGGCCGTTCAGCCGGCTTTCTTCGTCTGCCGGAATTCGTGGACGTCGGCCGTGAGGGTGCCGTCGTGCTGTTCGTAGTGGGACAGCGCGAGGCCGAGGCCGAAGAAGGTGGGTGCCCATTCACCGACGAAGATGCCCCAGCGGTCGGCACGGGCGAGGCCGGTGCCGGGTTCCATCTTCAAGGAGCCCATCCAGGTGACGACGCTGAAACCGATGGACGCCATGGCGGCCATGTAGGCGTGCTCGCTGCGGACGCCCATCTCGTGCATCTTCTTGATGATCATCAGCGGCTCCGTTCCGAGGGGAGTGGTTCAGGGGACGGAGTGCCCCCGGAACGTGTCGCTATTCACCCTTTTCACACCTTATGTCCAGAAAGAGGATCCGTCAGGCGCCCACGTAGGCGGCGAGGTGCTCCCCGGTCAGCGTGGAGCGGGCCGCGACGAGGTCGGCCGGGGTGCCCTCGAAGACGATCCGGCCGCCGTCGTGACCGGCACCGGGACCGAGGTCGATGATCCAGTCGGCGTGCGCCATGACCGCCTGGTGGTGCTCGATGACGACGACCGACTTGCCGGAGTCCACGAGCCGGTCCAGCAGGCCGAGCAGCTGCTCGACGTCCGCGAGGTGGAGGCCGGTGGTCGGCTCGTCGAGGACGTAGATCCCGCCCTTGTCGGCCATGTGCGTGGCCAGCTTCAGCCGCTGCCGCTCACCGCCGGACAGCGTGGTGAGGGGCTGGCCGAGGGTGAGGTAGCCGAGGCCGACGTCGGCGAGCCGCTCCAGGATCCGGTGCGCGGCCGGGGTGCTCGCCTCGCCGCTGCCGAAGAACTCCTCGGCCTCGGTCACCGACATCGCCAGGACCTCGCTGATGTCGCGGCCACCGAGGTGGTACTCCAGCACCGAGGCCTGGAACCGCTTGCCCTCGCAGTCCTCGCAGGGAGTGTCGACGCCGGCCATCATGCCCAGATCGACGTAGACGACGCCGGCGCCGTTGCAGGTGGGGCAGGCGCCCTCGGAGTTGGCGCTGAACAGGGCCGGCTTCACGCCGTTGGCCTTGGCGAAGGCCTTGCGGATCGGTTCGAGCAGGCCGGTGTAGGTGGCGGGGTTGCTCCGCCGCGACCCCTTGATCGGGCTCTGGTCCACCGAGACCACGCCCGCGTCGGCGGGGATCGACCCGTGCAGCAGGGAGCTCTTGCCGGAGCCGGCGACTCCGGTGACGACCGTGAGCACGCCGAGCGGGACGTCCACGTCGACGTCGCGCAGGTTGTTGGCGGACGCGCCCCGGATCTCCAGCGCGCCGGTGGGCTTGCGGACCGTCTCCTTGAGGACGGCCCGGTCGTCCAGATGGCGGCCGGTGACGGTGTCGCTCTTGCGCAGCCCCTCGACCGTGCCCTCGTAGCAGACGGTGCCGCCCGCGGTACCGGCACCGGGGCCGAGGTCCACGACGTGGTCGGCGACCGCGATCGTCTCCGGCTTGTGCTCCACGACCAGCACCGTGTTGCCCTTGTCCCGCAGCCGCAGCAGCAGGTCGTTCATGCGCTGGATGTCGTGCGGGTGCAGGCCGATGGTGGGCTCGTCGAAGACGTACGTGACGTCGGTGAGGGAGGAGCCGAGGTGGCGGATCATCTTCACGCGCTGCGCCTCGCCGCCCGAGAGCGTGCCCGCCGGCCGGTCGAGCGAGAGGTAGCCGAGGCCGATCTCCACGAAGGAGTCGAGCGTGCCCTGCAGCGCGGTGAGCAGCGGCGCCACCGACGGCTCCGTCAGGCCCCGGACCCACTCGGCCAGGTCCCTGATCTCCATGGCGCAGGCGTCGGCGATGCTGACCTTGTCGATCTTCGACGACCGGGCCGCCTCGGTCAGCCGGGTGCCGTCGCACTCGGGGCAGGTGGTGAAGGTGACCGCCCGCTCCACGAACGCCCGGATGTGCGGCTGCATCGCCTCCTTGTCCTTGGACAGGAACGACTTCTGGATCTTGGGGATGAGCCCCTCGTAGGTGAGGTTGGCGCCGTTGACCTTGACCTTGGTCGGCTCGCCGTAGAGGAAGTCCTGCATCTCCTTCTTGGTGAACCGGCGGATCGGCTTGTGCGGGTCCAGGAAGCCGGACTGGGCGTAGACGCCCACGGTCCAGACGTTGTCCGCCTTCCAGCCGGGGATGGTGAAGGCGCCCTCGGCGATCGACTTGGAGTCGTCGTAGAGCTGGGTCAGGTCGATGTCGGAGACCTTGCCGCGGCCCTCGCAGCGGGTGCACATGCCGCCGGTGCGGGAGAAGGTCGCCTTGACCGTCTTGGTCTTGTCGGTACCGCGCTCGACCCTGATCCCGCCGCTCGCGGTGACCGAGGCGGTGTTGAAGGAGTACGCGCTGGGCGGGCCGATGTGCGGCGTGCCGAGCCGGCTGAAGAGGATGCGCAGCATCGCGTTGGCGTCGGTGGCGGTGCCGACCGTGGAGCGCGGGTCGCCGCCCATCCGCTGCTGGTCGACGGCGATCGCGGTGGTCAGCCCGTCGAGCACGTCGACCTCGGGGCGGGCCCGGTTCGGCATGAACCCCTGGAGGAAGGCGCTGTACGTCTCGTTGATCAGCCGCTGCGACTCCGCCGCGATCGTGTCGAACACCAGGGAGCTCTTGCCCGAGCCGGAGACGCCCGTGAACACCGTCAGCCGGCGCTTGGGGATCTCGATGCTGACGTCCTTGAGGTTGTTCTCGCGCGCGCCGTGCACGCGGATCACGTCATGGCTGTCGGCGACGTGCGGCCCGGGCGACTGTCTGTCCGTCGTCGTGGCCTGGCTCATGGTGTCTCCATCTTTCGGGCGGGGCTGCCGCGCTCGGACGATCTTCTTGCCCCGCGCCGGCACCGAGTGCGGCGCGGGGACGCGGGAGCCGGTGGCGCTGCGTGCCGCACGGGCGTCCCGCGGGGGTGGGGGTCGGTCGGTGGGACCGCTACTGCGACTTCAGCTGCTGGATGCGGACCATGTTGCCCGCGGGGTCGCGGAAGGCGCAGTCACGCACGCCGTACGGCTGGTCCATGGGCTCCTGGACGACCTCGGCGTCGCCCGCCTGCAGCCGCTCGAAGGTGCCGTCGACATCGGGGGTGGCGAGGACGATGCTGGCGTACGTGCCCTTGGCCATCATCTCGGCGACGGTGCGGCGCTCGTCCTCGGTGATGCCGGGGTCGGCGGCCGGCGGGTGCAGGACGATGTTCGTCCCGGGCTGGCCGGCGGGCCCGACCGTGATCCAGCGCATGCCCTCGTAGCCGACGTCGTTGCGGACCTCGAAGCCGAGGGTGTCGCGGTAGAACGCCAGGGCGGCGTCCGGGTCGTCGTGCGGCAGGAAACTCGCGTGAATGGTGATGTCCATGGCCCCCACGCTAGTTTCGGCTCCCGGCGGGCGCTTCTCGATTCCTGACCGGTCTCGTGACCTGCTTCGCCACGCACGACGGGATCCCCGCGGTCGCGCGCGCCGCCTCCCTGCGGTAGGTGCTCGGCGGCATGCCGACCAGCTCGGTGAAGCGGGTGCTGAAGGTGCCCAGCGACTGGCAGCCGACCTCGAAGCACACCTCGGTGACGCTGAGGTCGCCACGGCGCAGCAGCGCCATCGCGCGCTCGATGCGGCGCGTCATGAGGTAGCTGTACGGCGACTCCCCGTACGCCTGCCGGAACGCGCGGCTGAGGTGCCCGGCCGACATGTGCACTCCCCGGGCCAGCGCCTCGACGTCCAGCGGCTGCGCGTACTCCCGGTCGATCCGGTCCTTGACCCGGCGCAGTCGGGCGAGGTCGCTCAGGCGCTGTGCCGAGGCGGGTCTGCTGCTCACACGCGCGATCGTGCCACATCGCACGGACGTGCGGTCGGTTTCCGCGACAGAGCCCGGCAGAGGGGGGGTGCGGTCTCCGTCAGGTGTAGTAGGTGTCGAACGTGCCGATCCACCAGGCCGCGGGCGGCAGCACGCACAGCTGCACGCCGGCGGTGGTCCAGCAGCGGGCGAGGAGCGCGGTCCCCGCGGTCCACCACGCGGTCGTGCGCAGCAGGCTCTCCGCGCCGGCCTGGTACCCCTGCCCCGTGGGGTTCACCATGCCGGGGTAGCCCATCCACTCCTCGGTGAAGACGCCGTCGGCGCCGAAGACGATGACCGCCGACACGAGCCAGAGGTCGGCCAGGAGGGCCGCCGCGGCGAGCCTCCTGTCGAAGCGCCGGTACGCGGGGGCCGGGACCAGCAGCCGGACCGCCGGGTGACCGGGGCGCCGCGGCCGGTCCCACGGCCGGGCGCGCACCAGCGTGACGACGGCATACGCCAGCGCCGCCAGGGCAGCCGCCCACCCGCCCATGAAGCCCAGCCCGAAGAACACCATCACGACGCTCACGCCGGGCCAGATGCCGCTCCGCTCGGAGCGGTTCCCTCCGGATCAGCCGCGGGCGATGCCCGGGAGGCGCCCGGTCCTCGCCGCCTGAACGTTCCTGCCCGGTCTCACACCCCCGCCGCGGCGGCGTCCGGGCGCTTGGCCAGCGCTGCCGCCGCCGCACCCACCAGGCCCGCGTCGGTGCCCATCTGGGCCGGTGCCACGGTCAGGTGCCGGACGAAGGACAGAGTCGCGTAGTCGCGCAGGGCCTTGCGCAGGGGGGCGAAGAGGATGTCGCCCGCCTTGCCCACTCCCCCGCCGATCACGACGATGTCGATCTCCACCAGGGTCGCGGTGGCGGCGATCCCGGCGGCCAGGGCCTGGGCGGCCCGGTCGAAGGAGGCGACGGCGACCGGGTCCCCGGACCGGGCGGCGGCGGCCACCGCGGCGGCGGACGTGTCCCCGTCGGGGCCGGGCCGCCAGCCGTTCTCCAGCGCCCGGCGGGCGATGTTGGGGCCGCTCGCGATGCGCTCCACGCAGCCGCGCGAGCCGCACGGGCAGAGGTCGCCGTCGAGGTCCACGCTGATGTGGCCGATGTGGCCCGCGTTGCCCGTGGGCCCGGGGTGCAGCCGTCCGCCGAGCACCAGCCCGCCGCCGACGCCCGTGGAGACGACCATGCAGAGCGCGTTGTCATGGCCGCGGGCGGCACCCTGCCAGTGCTCGGCCGCCGTGATCGCCACACCGTCGCCGATCAGCTCCACGGGCAGGTTCCCGGCCGCCGCCCGGACCCGGGCCACGAGCGGGTAGTCGCGCCAGCCGGGCACGTTCACCGGGCTCACCGTGCCCGCGGAGGCGTCCACGGGTCCGGCACTGCCGATCCCCACGGCCGTGGCGCGCTCCCACAGCGGAGAGACGGTGAGCTCGCCGAGCACCTCCTCCACGGCCCGCATCACGGTGTCGCCGTCCTCCCGGGCGGGCGTCGGCCGCTGGGCGCGGACCAGGATCCGGCCGTGGCCGTCCACCAGGGCGCCGGCGATCTTGGTGCCGCCGATGTCGAGCGCGGCCACGAGGTCGGTGTGCATCAGTGTCGGATCTCCCCGTCAACCATGAGAAAAACGCCGAGAGAAAAGCCATCGGGCAGGGCAAGCCGCGGTCCGGCTCCGCGGTGACGGCCGGGCCGGAGGGTGCGGTGGACAGTCTCCCCCGAGGCTGACAACGTTGTCCAGGCTCTATGCTCGACGCCACATCCTCATACAAACCCAGGACCGACGCACCCCCGTGGACGACAGGACAGGACACCGCACCGTGCCCCAGACCCATCTCCGCTCCGCAACGCGCTACGGCAACCGTCCGACCATGAAGGACGTGGCCGCCCGTGCCGGGGTGGGCCTCAAGACGGTCTCGCGGGTCGTGAACGGGGAGCCCGGGGTCACTCCGGAGACCGAGCGCCGGGTCCAGGAGGCGATCGACGCCCTCGGCTTCCGCCGCAACGACAGCGCACGGGTGCTGCGCAAGGGCCGCACGGCGAGCATCGGACTGGTCCTGGAGGACCTCGCGGACCCGTTCTACGGACCGCTGAGCCGGTCGGTGGAGGAGGTGGCCCGGGCGCACGGCGCCCTGCTGATCAACGGCTCCAGCGCGGAGGACCCGGAGCGCGAGCAGGAGCTGGTGCTGGCCCTGTGCGCGCGGCGTGTGGACGGTCTCGTGGTCATCCCGGCCGGGGACGACCACCGGTATCTGGAACCGGAGCTCAAGGCCGGTGTCGCCACGGTGTTCGTGGACCGCCCGGCCGGGCACATCGACGCCGACGTGGTGCTGTCGGACAACTTCGGCGGCGCCCGCGACGGCGTCGCCCACCTCATCGCGCACGGGCACCGCCGGATCGGCTTCATCGGCGACATGCCCCGCATCCACACCGCCGCCGAGCGGCTGCGCGGCTACCGGGCCGCGATGGAGGACGCGGACATACCGGTGGCGGACTCCTGGATGTCCCTCGGCGTCACCGACCCCGAGCGGGTGCGCAGGGCCGCCGAGGAGATGCTGTCCGGGCCGGATCCGGTCACCGCGGTCTTCGCGGGCAACAACCGCGTGACGGTCACGGTGATCCGGGTGCTCGCCGAGCAGTCCCGCCGCGTCGCCCTGGTCGGCTTCGACGACATCGAGCTCGCCGACCTGCTCCAGCCGGGCGTCACGGTCGTCGCCCAGGACGCGGCGGAGATCGGCCGCACCGCCGCGGAGCGCCTCTTCCGGCAGCTCGACGGCACCCTGGTCACCCCCGAACGCATCGAGCTGCCGACCCGGCTGATCACCCGCGGCTCGGGCGAGCTTCCCCCGGCGGACTGAGCGGCCCATGGACCACAGGGAGCACCTCACCGATCGCACGCTGCGGGCACTCGGCCTCGCCGAGGCGCCGCGCGAGCACCCCCTGCTGTATCCGGGGGCGTGGCCGGCGGATTCCGGGCTTCTCGACGGGGACCGCTTCCTGCCGCTGGAGCGGCTGGTGCACGAGGACCGCACGCCGGTCCTGGCCATCGGCTCCAACGCCTGCCCGGGGCAACTGCGGCACAAGATGCTGGAGTTCGGGATCATGGCGCCGCTCCCGATGGTGAAGGCCCGGGTGACGGGCGTCGACGCGGGTGTCTCGGCGCACGTGAGCCGCATGGGGTACGTGTCGGCCTCGCCGGTCAGCGCCCCGGAGACCGTGCGGGAGCTGTTCGTCCTGTGGCTGGACGCCGAGCAGCTCGCGGTGATCGACGCGAGCGAGGGCGTGCCGCTGCCGGGCGGCAACTTCGACCGGGCCTGGCTGCCGGCCCCGGACGTGCGCATCGACCTGGCGGACGGCACCCTGCTGCCCGGCGCGTACGCCTACGTCAACCGGCACGGCGTCCTGCACGACGGCACCGGCGCGCCGCGCACCCACCCGGGCCAGCGGGAGCTGCTCACCGAGTTGCTGGTCGGCCTGCCGCGCTTCAGGGAGCTGTTCGGCGTCGTGCCCGAGGAGTTCTGCGCGCGGGCCCGCGCCGACCGGCGGCTGTGCGACCGGGGCACCCGGCTGTTCATCGAGGAGAAGCTGGTGACGGCCTCCGGGCTGGAGCGGTACGCGGCGGTCTCGGCGCGGCTTCAGCAGACCGGGAGCCCGGGGACCGGCGCGTCGTTGTCGCCGCCCTTGATGTAGACGTCGCTGACCCAGACGTCCGTGTTGCCGCTGTCGTCGTCGGTCTTCGCCCACCAGACGTTGGTCCACTGTCCGGACGTCTCGCGGCGGCCCAGGTTCTGCTGGCAGTAGAAGTAGTTGGTGCCCGCGTTGAGGATGCCCACCTTGGTGCCGGAGGCGGTGTAGGAGTCGGCGGTCTTCCAGACCTGGCAGTTGTACTTGCCGCCGCCGATGGCGTGGCAGGCCGGGGCCGGGGCGGGAGTGGTCGGGCCGCCTGTCGTGCCGCCGTCGCCGGAGCCGCCGCCGGAGGTGCCGCCGGTCGTGTCGCCGGTGGTGCCGCCGGAGGACTTCGCGGGAGCGGAGGTGGAGGGCCGGCCGGTCGGCTCGGGCTCCTTCTCGTCCTCGGGCTTCTCGGACGGGGTCTTGTCCTTCTCGTCGCCCTGTTGGGTGGGTCTCGGGGCGTTGGAGCCGTCGTCGGTGCGGCCGGGTTCGGCGGAGGCCGCGGCGTCGGCACCGGCGGCGTCGGTGCGGGTGCCCCGGTCCGTGCCGTCCGAGTCCCTGAGCAGGGCGGCCGTGGTGCCGGCGGCGGCGAGGACGACGGTGACGGCCGCGGCGGCGAGCAGCGCGCGGGTCTTCTTGCGGCGGGCGGCGGGCCCGGGGTTCATCGGGCCGGTGGGGGTGGTGCCGCCCGGCCCTGCCTGCTCCGGCCGGTCGGCCCCCGCCGCTCCGGGCGCCCCGGCGGCACCGAGGGCCGCGGCCGGGCCGAAGCCGGGCGTGCCCTGGCTCTCGTGGGGCCCGGCGGCGGGCGGTGGCACCTGCTGCGGCGGCCCGAATCCCGGCGGCACCGCCGGCACACCGCGCTCCGTCTCCGGGCGCGAGGGCGGGGGCGGGGCCGCTGGGCCGCGCAGCGTCGACGTGGGCGTGTCGGTGCCGCCCGAGTCCGCCACCGCCTGGAGCAGTGCGCGGGCCTGGTCGGCCTCCGGGCGGGACTCGGGGCGCTTCTCCATCAGCCGCCGCAGGACGGGACCGAGGGGGCCGGCGCCGCGGGGCTCCGGGAGCGGCTCGGTGACGATGGCGGTCAGCGTGGAGAACGTGGACGTCCGGCGGAAGGGCGAGGTGCCCTCGACGGCCGCGTACAGCGTGGCGCCCAGGGCCCAGATGTCGGAGGCGGGGCCCGGGTCGGCGCCCTGGGCGCGCTCGGGGGCCAGGTAGTCGAGGGAGCCGACGAGTTCGCCGCTGCGGGTGAGGTGGGTGGCCGAGCCGTCGCCCGGGTCGTCCATGGTGGCGATGCCGAAGTCGGTGAGGACGACCCGGCCGGAGCGGTCGAGCAGGATGTTGCCGGGCTTCACGTCCCGGTGCAGGACGCCCACGCGGTGCGCGGCGGCGAGCGCGTCCATGACCTTGGCGCCGATCCCGGCCGCCTCGCGCGGGTCCAGCGTGCCGCGGTCGCGCAGGACGTCGTCCAGGGACGGCCCGTCGACCAGTTCCATGACGATGAGCGGGCGGCCGTCGACCCGGGCGATGTCGTGGACGGCGATGACTCCGGGGTGGCGCACCCGGGCCGCCGCGCGCGCCTCGCGTTGCATCCGCAGTTGCAGATCGGCCAGTTCGGGACCGGCCGCGTCGGTGTAGGTGCGCAGTTCCTTGACGGCGACCTCGCGGCCCAGGACCTCGTCGACGGCCTTCCAGACGACGCCCATGCCGCCGCGGCCCAGCTGGGCCGTGACGCGGTAACGGTCCGCCAGCAGCCGACCGGCCCCGTCCGCCTGCCCGTACTCCCCCGTTGACACCGCTGCCCCGTTCCTGTGACCCCACCCGACGCGCTGACGCGTCCGTACGTGGCGTACAGACTACGGGGCGGCGGTGACGGCGACAGCCGCCGACGACGGCTGTGACCGTGCCGGTACGTACGCGCCCGGCGGCGCTCAGGCGGAGGCCGTCAGGTCCCCCCGCCGGGGCGCCGCGAAGCTCTCCAGGTCGGCCCGGGTCAGGCCGGTCAGGCGGGCGACCTCCCCGATGTCGAGGGCGCCGCAGTCCAGGCCGCGCAGCAGGTAGCCGCTGAGGGCCTTGGCGGTGGCGGGCTCGTCCATGACGTCGCCACCGGTGCGGTTGGCGTAGCGGGCGAGGCGGGCGGCGGCCTGTTCGAAGCCCTCGCGGTAGAAGGCGAAGACGGCCGCGTAGCGCGTGGGGATGTGGCCGGGGTGCATGTCCCAGCCCTGGTAGTAGGCGCGGGCCAGGGCGCGGCGGGTGAGGCCGTAGTGCAGGCGCCAGGCGGCGTGCACCTTCTCGGTGGGGCCGACCGGCAGGACGTTCGTGGAGCCGTCCGAGACGCGGACGCCGGTGCCGGCCGCGGCGACCTGCATGACGGCCTTGGCGTGGTCGGCGGCGGGGTGGTCGCTGGCCTGGTGGGCGGCGGAGACGCCGAGGCAGGCGCTGTAGTCGAAGGTGCCGTAGTGCAGGCCGGTGGCGCGGCCCTCGGCGGCCTGGATCATGCGGGCGACGGTGGCGGTGCCGTCGGGGGCGAGGATGGACTGGCTGGTCTCGATCTGGATCTCGAAGCCGATCCGGCCGGGCTCCAGGCCGTGTGTCTTCTCGAAGGCGTCCAGGAGCCGCGCCATGGCGGTGACCTGCTCGGCGTAGGTGACCTTGGGCAGGGTGAGGACCAGCCCGGCGGGCAGGCCGCCGGCCTCCATCAGGCCGGTGAGGAAGATGTCGAGGGTGCGGATGCCCCGGGCGCGCACGGGCGCTTCCATGCACTTCATGCGGATGCCCATGTAGGGGGCCGCGGTGCCGTCGGTGTAGGCCTCGGCGATGAGGCGGGCGGCGCGGGCGGCGGCCTCGTCCTCCTCGGCGTCGGGGCGGTTGCCGTAGCCGTCCTCGAAGTCGACGCGGAGGTCCTCGATCGGCTCGCGCTCCAGCTTGGCGCGCACGCGCGCGTGGACGGGCTCGGCGAGTTCGTCGGCCAGGCCTAGGACGGCGGCGAAGGACGCGGCGTCCGGGGCGTGCTCGTCGAGGGCGGCGAGGGCGCGGTCGCCCCAGGAGCGGACGGTGTCGGCGGCGAAGACGTCGCCGGGGACGTAGACGGTGTGGACGGGCTGGCGGGTGCCGGGGTCTCCCGGGTAGCGGCGCTCCAGCTCGGCGTCGACCGGGGCGAGGGAGGCGCTGATCTCCTCGCTGACGGCGCCCGCGAGGCTCGTCGCCACCTTCTCCTGCTGGCCCTGACCCATTCCGACACCCTCCTGTTTTCCGCTCTACGGAATCAACAATCCGTAGAGCGAAGTTATCGGCCGACCTTCGCCCTGGTCAACACTGTCCGGCGGTGGAATTCCCATCCTTCCCCCTCGGTCGCCGCAGACCCGCCCTCCTCTTCCGTATTCAGAAGGCAAGCTTCATCCTGACGTGCAAGGGGAGGGAGATCACGTGCCGAACGAGGTCGGAGTGACGCGTCGCCACGGGCTCAAGGCGGCGGCCGCCGCCGCCGTCGCGGGACCACTGCTCACCACCGCGGGCCCCACCCAGCCCGCCACCGCCGGCGAGCACCCGGGCGCCCTGAACGTCATGACGTTCAACGTGCGCTTCGCGACCGTCGTCGACAAGACCCCGCGCTGGTCGGTGCGCCGGCCGGTGATGCGAGAACTGCTGCGCCGCGAGCGCCCCCACCTCATCGGCAGCCAGGAGGGGCTCTACCAGCAGGTGCGCATGATCGAGAAGGATCTCGGCGGGCACTACGACTGGATCGGCACCGGACGCGGAGGCGGCAGCAAGGACGAGTTCATGGCGGTCTTCTACGACACACGCAGACTCGAGCCGATCGAGTTCGATCACTTCTGGCTGTCCGACACTCCGTACTCGATCGCCTCGAACACCTGGAACGCGGACTGGCTGCGCATGGTGACCTGGGTCCGTTTCGCCGATCTCGCCGACGGGGGGCGGGAGTTCTACGTCCTCAACACCCATCTGGACAGCGTCAGCCAGTACGCCCGCGAACGCTCGGTGGGGCTCATCGGCGAGACGATCGCCGGGTGGGACCGGTCCTTACCGGTCATCGTCACCGGCGACTTCAACGCGGACGCCCACACCAACCGCGTGTACGACCTCATGCTGGACATCGGGCTGGTGGACACCTGGGAGGCGGCGGCCTCACGGGGTCCGGCGTACGGGACGCACCACGGCTACCGGGAACTCAGGCCCGGCGGGCGCCGCATCGACTGGATCCTCACCACGCCCGGGGTGACCACGCACTGGGCCCGGATGAACACCTACAGCGTGGACGGGACGTATCCGAGCGACCATCTGCCGGTGCAGGCCTCGATGACCCTGGGATGACTCGATGCCCCAGGAATGAGAAGAGGCCCCCGCGACCGTTCGCACGGTCACGGGGGCCCTCCACAGCCGGGGGTAGATCAGCCCTTGCGGGCCTTGATCTCCTCGGTCAGGGCCGGGACGACGTCGAACAGGTCGCCCACGACGCCGTAGTCGACCAGGTCGAAGATCGGGGCCTCGGCGTCCTTGTTGATGGCCACGATCGTCTTCGAGGTCTGCATACCGGCACGGTGCTGGATCGCGCCGGAGATGCCGGAGGCGATGTACAGCTGCGGCGAGACGGACTTGCCGGTCTGGCCGACCTGGTTGGTGTGCGGGTACCAGCCGGCGTCCACCGCGGCGCGCGAGGCGCCGACAGCCGCGCCGAGGGAGTCGGCGAGGGCCTCGATGATCGCGAAGTTCTCCGCGCCGTTCACGCCACGGCCACCGGAGACCACGATCGCGGCCTCGGTCAGCTCCGGACGGCCCGTCGACTCACGCGGCGTACGGCCGGTGACCTTGGTGCCGGTCGCCTGCGCGGAGAAGGTCACGGACAGGGCCTCGACCGCACCGGCGGCCGGGGCGGCCTCCACGGCGGCGCTGTTCGGCTTGACCGTGATGACCGGGGTGCCCTTGGAGACACGGGACTTGGTGGTGAAGGACGCGGCGAACACCGACTGCGTGGCCACCGGGCCCTCGTCGCCGGCCTCCAGGTCGACGGCGTCGGTGATGATGCCGGAGCCCAGGCGCAGCGCCAGACGGGCGGCGATCTCCTTGCCCTCGGCGGAGGACGGCACCAGCACGGCGGCCGGGGACACGGCCTCGTGGGCGGCCTGGAGGGCGTCGACCTTCGGGACGACCAGGTAGTCGGCGTACTCGGCGGCCTCGTGGGTGAGGACCTTGACCGCGCCGTGCTCGGCGAGCGTGGCGGCGGTGTCGGCGGCGCCGTTGCCGAGCGCGACGGCGACGGGCTCGCCGATGCGGCGGGCCAGGGTCAGCAGCTCCAGGGTGGGCTTGCGGACGGCACCGTCCACGTGGTCGACGTAGACGAGAACTTCAGCCATGGGACTTCTTCTCTCCTGCTTGCGAAAGATGAGGGGCGGTCAGCGAATGCCGGGCTCAGATGAACTTCTGGCCCGCGAGGAACTCAGCGAGCTGCTTGCCGCCCTCGCCCTCGTCCTTGACGATCGTGCCCGCGGTACGGGCCGGGCGCTCGGCCGCGCCGTCGACGACCGTGTAGGCGCCCTCCAGGCCGACCTCCTCCGCCTCGATGTCGAGGTCGGACAGGTCCCAGGACTCCACCGGCTTCTTCTTGGCGGCCATGATGCCCTTGAAGGAGGGGTAACGCGCCTCGCCCGACTGGTCGGTCACGGACACGACCGCCGGGAGGGAGGCCTCCAGGTTCTCCGAGGCGGCGTCGCCGTCGCGGCGGCCCTTGACCGTGCCGTCCTCGACCGAGACCTCGGAGAGCAGGGTGACCTGCGGGACGCCCAGGCGCTCGGCGAGCAGGGCCGGGACGACGCCCATGGTGCCGTCGGTGGAGGCCATGCCGGAGATGACCAGGTCGTAGCCGGCCTTCTCGATCGCCTTGGCCAGGACCAGGGAGGTGCCGATGGCGTCGGCGCCGTGGATGTCGTCGTCCTCGACGTGGATCGCCTTGTCGGCGCCCATGGACAGCGCCTTGCGCAGGGCGTCCTTGGCGTCCTCGGGGCCCACCGTCAGGACGGTGATCTCCACGTCGTCGTCGGAGTTCTCGGAGATCTGCAGCGCCTGCTCGACCGCGTACTCGTCGAGCTCGGAGAGCAGACCGTCCACGTCGTCCCGGTCGACGGTCAGGTCATCGGCGAAGTGCCGGTCGCCAGTGGCGTCGGGCACGTACTTCACAGTGACAACGATCCTCAAGCTCACGCCGGCTCTCCTACTGCATCGTCATTTCTCGGCTGCCTCTTGCAGGCAGCATAGGCGCCTCAAGCGGCCGATCCCGGTCGGGGCGACCCACGCTCCGAGCGAAATATTACTCGTCAGTACATCCAGTTCATGCCCGCTAAGCAAGCGCTTTGAACTGTGACCTTCGCAACGCAGCGTAACCGGAACTCGACGGTCACGCAGCCCGGGGGGACACGCGGCTCAGTCGCCCAGGCGCCCGAAACGTCCCTGGTGGTAGAGGAGGGGGCGGCCGCTGCCCGTGGGGTCGCCGTGCACCACCTCGGCGATCACGATGCGGTGGTCGCCGGCCGGTACGCGGGTGACGACCCGGCCGACCAGCCAGGCGAGGACGCCGTCCAGCACGGGGACCCCCTCGGGCCCCTCCCGCCAGGCGGTGGCCGGACCGAAGCGGTCGGCTCCGCTGCGGGCGAAGGTGGCGGCCAGCTCCTGCTGGTGCTCGCCGAGGACGTGGACGCCGACATGGCCGGCCTCGGCTATCGCGGGCCAGCTGGAGGCGCCGGTGCCGATGCCGAAGGACAGCAGGGGCGGCTCGGCGGACACGGAGGTGAGGGAGGTCGCGGTGAAGCCCACCGGACCGGTCTCGCCACGGGCGGTGATGACGGCCACTCCCGCCGCGTGCCGCCGGAAGACCGAGCGCAGGAGGTCGGTCGTGGTGAGGAGGTCCGCAGGCATGGGGTCAGGCTGACGATAAATGGTGGACACAGTCAAGTTCGTTCCGTGATGTGGGAGATGGCTCACTGACGGCTCCGCACCTGTCGCACCCCCTCCGCCGGGCCCCTCACACCGCCTCCCCCAGCGCGGCGATGACATCGGCCTTGCGCGGCTGGCCGGTTGCCCGTCGCACCACCCGGCCGTCGGCGTCGAGGACCAGCACGGTCGGGGTCTTGAGGATGTCCAGCCGGCGTACGAGGTCCAGATGGGCCTCGGCGTCGATCTCGACGTGCGTCACGCCCGGCACCAGGCCGGCGACCTCGTCGAGGATCCGCCGGGTCGCCCGGCAGGGCGCGCAGAACGCGCTGGAGAACTGCACGAGCGTGGCCCGCTCGCCGAGTTCCGCGCCCAGCTGAGCCGCATCGAGCCGTTTGCCGTCGTCCCGCCCGCGCACCCGCACTCTCCCGCTCCGCCGCCGTTGCAGCACTCCGTAGGCGCTCGCCGCCGCGAGCACCAGAACGCACACCACCAGTCCGGTCATCACCCGCTACAAGCGTTCACGAGACCGCAAAGATTCCCGCCCTCCCCATGGGCCGTTCCTGCGGAATGCTTGGTTCCCATGGACATCGACGCACGAGGGCCGCGCTTCGGCGCGGCCGTGACGACCGCCGTCCTGGCGGTCGTTCTGGTCACCGGGAGCGCGTGGCTGCTGGCCTGGCAGACGCTGGCGTTCCTGCTGGGCGCGGCGGGCGGGGTGGGCCGCTCGCCGTACGGCCTGCTGTTCCGCAGGGCCGTTCGTCCCCGGCTCGGGCCGCCGACCGAGTTCGAGGCGCCCGAACCGCCGCGCTTCGCCCAGGCGGTGGGGCTGCTCTTCGCCGGAATCGGCCTCGTCGGCTTCACCCTGGGCCCGGACTGGCTGGGGCTCGCGGCGACCGGCGCCGCGCTCGCCGCGGCCTTCCTGAACGCCGCGTTCGGGTACTGCCTGGGCTGCGAGTTGTACCTGCTCATCCGCCGGGTGACGGTACGCGCGGAGTAATGGGGTCGTAAAAGCACGAGGTGGGATCCCGGCGGCGACGTGACGAGAATCTCGTCCACCACGGGCACGAGGACTGGCTACCCGGCCGTTCTTCGGGCACGATCTGCGACAAGCCGTAAACCTACGGCTGCGTAACTTGTCCGCTGGGAATCCCTTCCCAGGCAGAGCAGGAAGGGTCCGACCCGCCCATGGCAGAGCTCGTCTACCGTCCCGTCGTCGGTTTCGCCCGCACGCTGTTCAAGGTGTGGGACCTCAAGATCGACTGTCAGGGTTCGGAGAACATCCCGCGCTCGGGCGGCGCCGTGCTGGTGAGCAACCACATCAGCTACCTGGACTTCGTCTTCAACGGCCTGGCGGCGCTGCCGCAGAAACGTCTCGTGCGCTTCATGGCGAAGGAGTCCGTCTTCCGCCACCGCGTCTCGGGCCCCCTGATGCGCGGCATGAAGCACATCCCCGTGGACCGCAAGCAGGGCGAGGCGGCGTACGCGCACGCCCTGGACTCGCTGCGGTCGGGCGAGATCGTCGGGGTCTTCCCCGAGGCCACCATCTCGCAGTCGTTCACGCTGAAGAGCTTCAAGTCGGGCGCCGCGCGCCTGGCCCAGGAGGCCGGCGTCCCGCTGATCCCGATGGCGGTGTGGGGCACGCAGCGGCTGTGGACCAAGGGCCACCCGCGCAACTTCAAGCGCAGCCACATCCCCATCACCATCCGGGTCGGCGAGGCGATCGAGGCCTCCCGTGACAAGTACGCCGGTGCGATCACGCGCCAGGTCCGCGAGCGCGTCCAGGAGCTCCTGGAGGCCGCCCAGCGCGCCTACCCGGTGCGCCCGAAGGGCCCGGAGGACACCTGGTGGATGCCGGCCCACCTCGGCGGCACGGCGCCGACGCCCGAGCAGGTGCGGGAGGCCGAGGCGCACTGACGCGCCCGGACCGCGCGACGCGCTCGACGCCCTCGCCCCCGGCCGGGGGCGGGTGGTCGATGCCTCACAGCGCGGCGGGGAGTGTCTGCCACAGGTGCGGCCGGTCGCGAGCCGCTTTGAGGGTGTCGAGCACGACCGGGTGCGGTGCCGCGTACAGCACCGGGTAGTCCCGTTCACCGGACGCGGGGTCGGGCGTGAAGGCGAGCCGCTCCCCGTCGAGGGAGAACCGCGCGTCCACGCCCGGTTTGTTGCCCCGGGGGTCCTGCCGGTGCCAGGCGCCGTGGAAGCGCACGGCGACCAGCCCGTGCACCTCGTCGAACTTCTGGTAGCAGAGCGCGGTCGGGATGTCCTCGGCCCGCAGCAGCGCGGCCAGCGCGTGCGCCTTGGCGTAGCAGATGCCGGTGCGCTGTTCCAGGACATCGGAGGCGCGCCAGGTGACGCGGAGGTCGCCGGAGTCCTGCGAGTGGGGAATGGTGTCACGCACGAACTCGAACGCCGCCCGCGCATACTCATACGAGTCCGCGACATCGTCGGAGAGCTTCGCGGCCGTCTCCCGCACCAGCGGATGATCGTGGTCTATCGCCTCGTCGGCGGCCAAGTACGCGGACAGGTCGGGGGTTTCCTGGATCAGCTGCATGCGGTCAGAGCATAGGGAGAGATCCACTTCCGGGTCAATGGATTTTCCATTCAGCGCATATATATGCACTACGGTGAGAACGGCCGAACACCGCCGCAACCCTTCGCCCCGCCACAACCCTTCCCGTCCTCCACGGGTCTCGGCTTGGCGGATCAGCGACAAGGAGACGGCATGAAGGACCTACAGCGCCTGCTGGGCGTGGCGCTCGCCGGTTGCGCCCTCGCGGTGGCCGGGACGGCGGCCGGGCCCGCGTACGCCCTGGAGAACGAGTTGTGGATCAGCGCACCGTACGAGACGGTGCTGCCCGGCGCGGATGCGGACGGCAGCGCGCGCGAGCGCAGCCTGGACGTCCGGGTGAGCCGGGACGTCGCCGACGGCAGGGTGCCGGAGGGGCGGCTGACGGTCGACGTCAGCGAGGTCGCTGCCTTCGCGCGGGTGTCCTGGCCCGCGAACTGCGTGCCCGAGTCGGAGGCCAGGGCGGTCTGCGCGTTCCCGGGGATGCCCGACGGGACGGAGAGCGTGCCGGCCGCCACGTTCCGGCTGAGCGCGCTGCCGGGAGCGGACCCCAGTGCCTCCGGGTACGTGCGCTATTCGGCCGTCGCCGGTGACCTGACGTCCCACGCGGGAGAGACCCGGATCGGCGTGGGCAACGGGCCGGATCTCGGGCTCGGTCCGGTCGACGACCAGCGGGGGCTCCGGCCGGGCACGGAGACGAGCGTGCGGGCGACGCTGTCCAACAGCGGCAACCGCACCGCCGAGCGCACGCTGCTGTGGCTCGACGCCTCGTACGGCCTGCGCTTCAAGGAGCGGCACACGAACTGCGAGTACCGGCAGGACGACAGGGGCGCCTCCGCCCTGTGCGTGCTGGACGAGGCGGTGGCACCCGGGCAGCGGTACGCGCTGAGCACGCCCCTCGGCGTCGGGCGGAACGCGCTGTACGAGCGGTTCGACCACGCCGTCCAGCCCTACTCGGACGAGGCGTACGAGGAGGCTCGCGGCGAGTGGACGTGGACCAGGGGCACGGGTCCGGAACTGGACCTGCGTCCCCTGGCCGCCCGGTCCGTGGCCTCGGAGCCCGACATCGACCCGCAGGACAACTACGGGAGCGTCATCCTCGAGGCCCGGAACACCGCCGACCTGAAGCTCACCGGCAGCAGGGTGCGCGGGGCCGCGGGCGACACCGTGACGGCCCGGGTCACCGTCCTCAACCGGGGTCCGGCCTGGGTGGCGTCACTGGGCGCGGGAGCGGCCGTGGCCACCCTGCGGTTCCAGGCGCCGGAGGGCACCACGGTCGTGCTCCCGCCGGAGGCGGAGGACTGCTGGCCCTCGGGCGACGGCGCGTCCCCCGCGACCTACTACTGCAAGACGCCGATCTACCTGCACGACAAGGCGTCGCACACCTTCGACGTCCCGCTGCGGATCGACCGCGTGGTGCGCGGGGCGCAGGCCACCGTGGCCACCGTCAACGACGATCCCGAGCTGAGCATCCGGAAGTTCGACCCGAACCTGCGCAACAACAGCGCGCGGATCGTCGTCAACTGACGCCGCCGGGCGGGGGATGGCCCTCGGGGGTGACTTTGCGGGCACCCCCTAGCGGGCCATCTCCTCCTTCAGTGCCGCCACGAACGCGTCCACGTCCTCCTCGGTCGTGTCGAAGGCGCACATCCATCGGACGTCGCCCGCGGCCTCGTCCCAGAAGTAGAAGCGGAACCGCTTCTGCAGGCGCTCGCTCACGTCGTGCGGCAGGCGCGCGAACACGGCGTTGGCCTGCACCGGGTAGAGGATCTCCACCCCGTGCACGGCCCGCACGCCCTCGGCGAGGCGCTGGGCCATCTCGTTGGCGTGGCGGGCGTTGCGCAGCCACAGGTCCCGGGCGAGCAGGGCCTCCAGCTGCACGGACACGAAGCGCATCTTGGAGGCGAGCTGCATGGACAGCTTGCGCAGGTGCTTCATGTGGCTGACGGCGTCCTGGTTGATCACCACGACGGCCTCGCCGAAGAGGGCGCCGTTCTTCGTGCCGCCCAGGGAGAGGATGTCGACGCCCGCGGCGTTGGAGAGGGTGCGCATCGGGACGTTCAGGGTGGCGGCGGCGTTGGCCAGGCGGGAGCCGTCCAGGTGCACCTTCATGCCGTGCGCGTGGGCGTGGTCGCACAGGGCGCGTATCTCGTCCGGCGTGTAGAGCGTGCCCAGTTCGGTGGCCTGGGCGATGGAGACGACCTGGGGCATCGCGCGGTGCTCGTCGTCCCAGCCGTACGCCTGCCGGTCGATCAGCTCGGGCGTGAGCTTGCCGTCGGGCGTCGGGACGGTGAGCAGCTTCAGGCCGCCGACCCGCTCGGGCGCCCCGCACTCGTCGACGTTGATGTGCGCGCTCTCGGCGCAGATCACCGCGCCCCAGCGGTCGGTGACCGCCTGGAGGGCGACGACGTTCGCGCCGGTGCCGTTGAAGACCGGGAACGCCTCGGCCGTGGGCCCGAAGTGGCTGCGGACGACGCTCTGCAGGTTCTCGGTGTAGGCGTCCTCGCCGTAGGAGATCTGGTGCCCGCCGTTGGCCAGGGCGAGGGCGGCGAGCACCTCCGGGTGGGCGCCCGCGTAGTTGTCGCTGGCGAATCCGCGGACCTCGGGGTCGTGATGGCGGCGGGCGTCGGTCTTCGGCGGGTTCACGGCTTCTCGGTGAGCCACAGACGGTTTCCGTTCACTTCGGCGGCGGACTTCTCCCAGACCCCGGTGATGGCCTCGGCCAGATCCTTGACGTCGGTGAAGCCCGCGAACTTCGCGTTGGGGCGCTCGGCGCGCATCGCGTCGTGCACCAGTGCCTTCACCACCAGGATCGCAGCCGCGGACGTCGGGCCCTCGGGGCCCCCGGCCTTGCGGAAGTAGTCGGCCATGGCCAGCGTCCAGGCCTCCGCAGCCGCCTTGCCGGCGGCGTAGGCGGCGTTGCCCGCGGTGGGCTTGCTGGCGCCGGCGGCGCTGATCAGCACGTACCGGCCGCGGTCGCTGCGCTGCAGCGCCTCGTGGAAGGCGAGGGAGGTGTGCTGCACGGTGCGCACCAGCAGCATCTCCAGGAAGTCCCAGTCGTCGAGGCTGGTCCGGGTGAAGGTCTCACTGCCGCGCCAGCCGCCGACGAGGTGGACCAGGCCGTCGACGCGGCCGAAGTCCTTCTCGATGCGGTTCGCCCAGTCACGGGTGGCCTGCAGGTCGAGCAGGTCGACCGTGTCGCCGGTGACGGTGGCGCCGCCGGTCGCGTAGCTCGCCGCGTCGACCGCCTCCGCCAGCCGCTCCGGGTCGTTGTCCGAGCCGATGACGGTCGCTCCCGCCTCGGCCAGCCTGAGCAGTGCCGCCCGGCCCGCGGGCCCGCCCGCACCGGCCACCGCGATCACCGCACCGCTGAGCGCCCCGTTCCCCGCCATGTTCCTCGCCTCCTGAGCAGTGTTCTCGGTACGCCGATCGCTCACGCGGCGATCCGCTCGGTGCCGTCCGCCGTGATGCCCTTGGTGGAGGCGATCACGTTCTTCAGCTTCTTGGACAGTGCCTCATAGAACATGCTCAGCGGAAACTCGTCCGGAAGCACGTCATCGACGAGTTTCCGCGGCGGCTGCGTCAGATCCAGGGCGTCGGGGCCCTTGGCCCACTTGGAGCCCGGGTGCGGGGAGAGGTAGGTGGCGACGAGCTCGTACCCGGCGAACCAGTGGACGAGCTTGGGCCGGTCGATGCCGTCGCGGTAGAGCTGCTCGATCTCGCCGCAGAGCTGGTTGGTGACCTGCGGGGCGCGCTCCCAGTCGATGGAGAGCTTGTTGTCGGTCCAGCGGACGACGTCGTGCTTGTGCAGGTAGGCGAAGAGGAGCTGGCCGCCGAGGCCGTCGTAGTTGCGCACGCGCTCGCCGGTGACCGGGAAGCGGAACATGCGGTCGAAGAGGACCGCGACCTGGACGTCACGGGCCTGCGGCACGCCCTCGCCCGCCAGCTTCACGGCCTCCTTGAACGCGGTGAGGTCGCAGCGCAGCTCCTCCAGGCCGTACATCCAGAACGGCTGGCGCTGCTTGATCATGAACGGGTCGAAGGGCAGGTCGCCGTGGCTGTGGGTACGGTCGTGGACCATGTCCCACAGGACGAACGCCTCCTCGCAGCGCTTCTGGTCGTGGACCATCGCGGCGACGTCCTCGGGCAGCTCCAGGCCGAGGATGTCGACGGCGGCGTCGGTCACGCGGCGGAAGCGGGCGGCCTCGCGGTCGCAGAAGATGCCGCCCCAGCTGAACCGCTCCGGCGCCTCGCGCACGGCGATGGTCTCGGGGAACAGCACGGCGGAGTTGGTGTCGTAGCCGGACGTGAAGTCCTCGAACTTGATGCCGCAGAAGAGCGGGTTGTCGTAGCGGGTGCGCTCCAGTTCGGCGAGCCAGTCGGGCCAGACCATGCGCAGCACGACCGCTTCGAGGTTGCGGTCCGGGTTGCCGTTCTGCGTGTACATCGGGAAGACGACCAGGTGCTGGAGGCCGTCCGCGCGGTTCGCGGCGGGCTGGAAGGCCAGCAGCGAGTCGAGGAAGTCGGGCACCCCGAAGCCGCTGTCGGCCCACCGGCCGAGGTCCTTGACCAGGGCCTCGTGGTACGCGCTGTCGTGCGGGAGCAGCGGGGAGAGCTCCCGCACCGCGTCGGCGACCCGGTGGACGGCGAGCTCGGCGTCGGCGGGGTCGGGCGCGCCCTCGGCGTCGAAGTCGATCGACCCGTCCTTGGACTGCCATGGCCGGATCCGCTCCACGGCATCCTTGAGCACGGGCCATGCCGGGTGCTCCACCACCCTGGCCACGGGAGGAACCCGCTCCTCCGAACCCACCTGCACAAGAATTTCCGTCATGTCCCATCCTCCACGGGAGAATCTCGCGTACCCCGACCGTATACACACGAGGTTCCTCCCAGCAAGGGCCACCTCGGGAAATTATCCTGCCAGACCCCGGCCTTCACCGCACTTTTTCCTGTCGGTCATGCTTGTGCCCGTACGCGCGCCGACCATGCGCTCACTCTCTGCACGGGGCGGGTCCAGGCGATACGGTCAGGTGGGCCGTCAGGCCCCCAGTGCCGCCTGTCGACGGAAGAGAGTCGCGTCTTGAACTTCCTCACCATCGGTCACCGCGGAGTCATGGGTGTGGAACCCGAGAACACCCTCCGGTCCTTCGTCGCCGCCCAGGAGGCCGGCCTCGACGCCATCGAACTCGACCTGCACCTGAGCAAGGACGGCGCGCTCGTCGTCATGCACGACACGGACGTGGACCGGACGACCGACGGCACCGGGCCGATCGCCGAGAAGACCCTCGCCGAGCTGCGGGCGCTGGACGCCGGCCGGGGCGAGCGGGTGCCGGTCTTCGAGGAGGTCCTGGAGGCCGTCCAGGCGCCGCTCCAGGCGGAGATCAAGGACGCGCAGGCGGCGCGGGCCCTGGCGCAGGTGATGAACGAGCGCGGGCTGGCCGGGCGGGTGGAGGTGTCCTCGTTCCACGACGAGGCGATCGCCGAGATCAAGCCACTGGTGCCGGGGGTGCGCACCGCGCTGATCGCGAGCCGCTACGGCACCGACATCGTGGACCGCGCGGTCGCGGTCGGCGCCGAGACGGTCTGCCTGAACATCCGCCGGCTCACCCTGGAGATCGTGGAGCGCGCCCGCAAGTCCGACCTGAGGATCATCGGCTGGGTGGTGAACACCCAGGACCATCTGCGTCTGGTCCGGGCGTTCGGCCTGGACGGCGCGACCACCGACCACCCGGACATCAAGCGCACGGGCCGCTTCACGGCCTGACGGCTAGGGCCTGTCGTTTGGATCAGGTCGCAGGAAAGCGACGGTGCTGTTCGGTGCCGGTGAGCGGGGTCATGGGGGTACCTCCCTGCTCGAGCGAAGCCGAGAGCTTGGGGGAGTCGGCGAGTGACGACAACGCGGCAGATGCGCGTGCCAGACCCCGCGTCTGCGGCGTGATCCAAACGACAGGCCCTAGCCCAGCTCCTTGACCAGCAGCTCGAACTGGAGGTCGTCGCGCCGGGGGATGCCGAAGCGCTCGTCGCCGTACGGGAACGGGGTCATCCGGCCCGTGCGGCGGTAGCCGCGCCGCTCGTACCAGGCGATGAGGTCGTCGCGTACGGAGATCACGGTCATGTGCATCTCCGTGACGCCCCAGGTCTGCCGGGCCTGCCGCTCCGCCTCCGCGATGATCATCTTGCCGAGGCCGGCGCCCTGGAGGCCGGGGCTGACCGCGAACATGCCGAAGTAGGCGTGGTCACCGCGGTGCTCCAGCTGGCAGCAGGCGACGATCCGGCCCTCCCGCTCCACGGTCACCAGCCGGCTGTCGGGCGACTTGACGACGGCCAGCACACCCTCGGGGTCGGTCCGCTGCCCTTCCAGGATGTCCGCCTCGGTGGTCCAGCCGACCCGGCTGGAGTCGCCCCGGTACGCCGACTCGATGAGCGCGACCAGCTCGTCGACGTCGGCGTCGGTGGCGTCGCGGAAGGTCAGTCCGGTGTCGAGGGTGTCCATGGGCGTCCGTCTCCGTGTCCTGGGCGAGGCTCGGGCAGGGACGAGCGTAACCGTCCCTGGTATCGGCGGAGAAAGGAGCGGTGGACCGCGCAAGCAGGTCGAAAGGTGCGTCAGAGTCGTGTCGGGGCAGCCACTAGGCTCCGGCGCATGGTGCATGTACTCAGCAGCCGGATCCTGCTCCGCCCCGCCGACCCCGAGAAGGCCCGTGCCTTCTACGGCGAGCAGTTGGGGCTCGCCGTGTACCGGGAGTTCGGGACGGGGCCGGAGCGCGGCACGGTCTACTTCATGGGCGGTGGCTTCCTGGAGGTCTCGGGCCGGTCCGAGACTCCTCCGACGCCCGCCGTACGCCTGTGGCTCCAGGTCGACGACGTCGCGGCGGCGCGGGACGAGCTGCGGGCGAAGGGCGTGGAGATCGTACGGCCGCCGGTGAAGGAGCCGTGGGGCCTGGTCGAGATGTGGATCGCGGATCCGGACGGCACGCCGATCGTGCTGGTGGAGGTCCCGGCAGACCACCCGATGCGTTACCGGCCGGGCATCTGAGGTCACCCGGGGCTGTGCTCCCAGCCCCGGTCGGTCCGGGTCAGCTCACGGAAGCCCGCCCCCGTCAGGAGGGCGAGCCTGTCCGTCTCGGCGGCCCCTTCGTAGGCGACCAGCCGGTCGATGCCGCACAGGCGGAGCCAGTCGGCGGCCTGGGCGAGCAGCCGGTGCTCCAGGCCGGCGCCGTGCCGCCCGGGCTCGATGTGCAGGTTGCCGATGTCGGCGAGGCCCGCCGCGCGGGCGTGGCGCTCCGGGCGGGCCAGGGCCGTACCCACCTCGATGAAGCCGAGGGCGTGCCCGTCGGCGCGGGCCGTGAAGCGGGTGCCGCACTCCCCCACCGTGCGCTCGACGGTGACGCCCGGCCGGGCCTCGTGGGCCGGCAGGTCGGCCACCCGGGCGATCAGGATGACCTCGGTGTCCCCGGTGTGCCGGAACCCGGCGCGTTCGTAGACGGCCCGGACGTGCGGCCAGGGGCGGGGCACGCCGTAGACGAGCGGGGCGGGGAGCGAGCCGTCGGCGTATCGGACGCGGGCGTTCCAGCGGGCGAGCCGCGCCAGGCAGGCCCGCATCAACCGGTCCGCCGCCCGGTCGGCGTCCGGCCAGAGGGACGCCGCCGGGCGGTGGACGAACCAGTTGATCTCGGCGGCGTCCCGGTAGGCCTCGCCGACCCCGGCGTCGGCGCGGTAGCGCAGCAGGTGGGCGGCGGCGACGATGTGCTCGCGCCGCTCGGCGACGAGCGTCGCCCGCTCGGCCACCCACGGGTCGGTGATGAACTCGCCGGGCCGCCGCTCCAGGTCGCCGAGGACGGTGTTCACGGAGACGGAGACGCCGGGGACCACCGCCGCCACGTGCAGGTTGACCAGGTCGGTGAGCTGGTCGCGGTCGGCTCGGCGGAAGGGGCGCACCTCGGGTTCGGGCATGACGTACCTCCGGGCAGGGTGAAGGAGCTGGAGGCCGCCACGCGGTGCGGTACGGGGCGAGGGTACGCCGGGGCCGGCGCCGCACACCACCGGGTTTCCCGGATGGCAGTTAGCCCCGGCGGCGGCTTAGCGTGCTGGAGGGGGTTTCCTGCGGAAGGAACGCCATGAAGCTCGACGCACCGGTGACCGGCGGGCCCTGCTGGACGGAGCTGGGAACCAGCGACCTGGAGGCGGCCCAGCGGTTCTACACCCGGCTGTTCGGCTGGCGGCCCGAGACGGACCCGCGGCAGGAGGCGGGCGGTTACACCGTCGCGCATCTCGGGGACGCGGCCGTCGCCGCGCTCGCCCCGCTCCACCAGCCGTCGCAGCCGGTCGCGTGGAACGTGGCGTTCGCGGTGGCCGACGCGGACGCCGGCGCCCGTGCGGTGACGGAGGCGGGCGGTGCGGTGCTGCTCGGCCCGGTGGACGTGTTCGACGTGGGCCGTTTCGCGGTGGCCGCCGACCCGGGCGGTGCCGTGTTCCAGCTGTGGCAGGCGGGGACCTTCCCGGGCGCCGGGTTGTTCAACGCGCCCGGCGCGCTGGGCTGGGTGGAGCTGTTCACCCGGGATCCGGAACAGGCCGTGGCCTTCTACACGCAGGTGTTCGACTGGACCGTCAACGCCGGGGAGCGCTACACCCAGTGGGGTGTCGGCGGTGCCGACTTCGGCGGCATGGTGACGATGGACGAGAAGTTCCCGCCCGAGGTGCCGCCGCACTGGCTGCCGTACTTCGCCGTGGCGGACGTGGACGCCACGACCGCCGTCGTCCAGCGGCACGGCACCGTCCTGATGGTGCCGACGTCCGTGCCCGACGGGCCGCGCATCGCGGTGCTGCGGGATCCGCAGGGGGCGATGTTCGGCGTGTACCGGGCCGGTGACGGATTCTGAGGCGAGGGCGGTGTCCACCGCCTCCGCACGCCGGCTCTCCGCTGACGTCGCCCCGCCGTGCGGGCTGTTCGGGTTCAGGTCCGCAGCCCGCCCAGGCGGCCCTCCAGCTGGCCGAGCAACTCGCCGAGCAGCGCGGCGAGTTCGCCCTGCTCGGGGCCGTCGAGTCCGGACAGGACGGCGGTCTCGTAGGCGAGCTGGGCGGGCAGGATGCCGTCGACGAGGTCGCGTCCGGTGTCGGTGAGGCGGAGGTGGACGACACGGCGGTCGCGGGTGTCGCCGCGGCGTTCGACCAGGCCGCGCTCGGTCAGCTGCTTCAGGCGTTTGGTGACGGCGGCGCCCGAGGAGAAGGTCTCCCGCGCCAGCTCCCCGGGGGTCAACTCGTGCCCGGTGCGGCGCAGCGCGCCGAGCAGGTCGAATTCGGGGCGGCTCAGTCCCGCCCGGCGCAGCGGGGCGTCCTCGGCCTGCTGGAGGAGGGCGGCGCAGCGGTTGATCCGGCCGATGACCTCCATGGGCCCGGTGTCGAGGCCGGGGTGCACGGTCCGCCACTGCCGGACGACCGCGGCGACGGTGTCCTCCCGCCGCCCACCGGCGAGGCCCTCTCCGGCCGGCCCTTCTCCGGCCGCGGGCATCCCACCGGCTGGATCGTCGCCGACTGCGAGCACACCGGCAGCCAGGTCCGGTTCGCCGGCCCGCCCACCCACGGCATCCACCCCGCCCCCGCGAGCCCCTGCGGCCTTCCCCGGTCGCTCCCCCGCAGGGTGTCCCCCGTCCGCCGTCCGTCCGCCCGGCGCCCGCTCTCCTCCGGTGCCCTGGTGGGGGCCGGGCCCCGATCCGGCCCCCGTGGGCGATGGTCCTTCCGTCGGCGTCATGGCCGTGCGTCCTCCGTCTCTGTGGCCGTGTCCTGGTCGGGGAGCAGCCCCTGGCGTCGTGCCGTCGCGGCGAGCGTACGGTGTCCGGACTGCTCGGCGAGCACGACCCGCTCCTGGGGCAGGGCGCGCTGCCACCACTCGCCGGCCGCCGCGTCGGCGGTCGCCCGCAGATCGGCCAGGGCGACGGCGAGGCCGCGGCGGGCCGCTTCCAGTGCGGCGGGGCGGGGGGCCGGCTCGGCCAGCAGGCGGGCGGCGTGTTCGCGGGCCCGGTCGGCGGCCTTCAGCGCGCGTTCCACGCGGTCGCCCGCGCGCCGGTTGGTGACCGCCACGGCGGCGGCGAAGCCGACCAGGGCGCCCACGACGGTGTCCGCGACCCGCTCGGTCATCAGCTCGCCGGTCGCCCGGTACCCGGCGAACTCGGTGATGAGCAGGGCCATGGGGGTCACGCAGACGCTGCCGAGCCAGTAGTTGCGGCTGATCAGCAGCTCGGCGCCGAAGCTGAACGCGAGGCAGCACAGCACGAGCGCCGCCTGCCCCAGGTGGGCGAGCGGTGCGACGGCCGCGAAGACGAGCACCCCGACGAGGTTGCCGACGACACGCTGCACGGCCCGGCTCCAGGTCAGGGCGATGTTGGCCTGGTACAGCGAGGCGGCGGTGACCAGGGCCCAGTAGGGGCGGCCGATGCCGAGGGCGAGGGAGGCGTAGCCGGCGAGCGCGCAGCCGAACGCGGTACGGGCCGCGAGCGGGGTCAGCGGGCCCAGCCGCGCCCAGAGGGGTTTGGCCGCCCGCACTCCGAGCAGTTCGTCGGCTGCCGCCGGCGGGAGACAGGCCTGCGGGACGGGCCCGGTGCCGCGCAGTGCGCGGGCCCACGCACGGAGCCGCTCGGCGTCCGCCTGCGCCGGCGCGGCGAGGGCGACCTCGGCCCGGACGACGAGCCGTTCGAGGGCGCGCCGGGTGCGGGAGCGGGCGCCGGTGGCCAGGAGCGACTGCCAGGCGGCGTGCACCGCGGCGTACCCGGCGGCACGTGCCGGGGCGTGGCCCTCCCCCGAGCCACCCAAGCCACCCGTGGCGCCCGTGCCGCCGGTGTCACCCAAGCCGCCCGTGCCGCCCGTGTCGGCGTACGCGGCGGCGGCCTTCAGGGCGGTGGCGGTGGCACGGCGCTCCGGGCCGTGCGGGCGGACCAGCGCGGGCGCCATGCACACCAGCCAGGCCCAGGCCCCGGTGGCGGCCGCCAAGGCCAGATGGCCGGGGACCTGGTCGAGGCTCTGCGGCGCGAACAGGGCGGCGGAGCTGACGAAGGTGAGGACGACGTTGCCCGGCGGACCGGTGCGCGTGGCGTCGCACAGGACCTTCTGGGCGGCGGCCAGCAGGGCACCGACCCCGACGAGCACGACGGCGCTGCCGGTGAGCGAGGCCGTGACCAGGGCGACGGCGAGGCCGCCGAGCATGCCGAGCACCACCCAGGCGAGGGCCCCGGCCCGGGCGGCGTACGGGCGGTTGTGGGTGTACAGAGCGCACAGGGACCCGGCCATCGCGTACATCGCCAGGTCGAGCCGGCCGAGCGCCAGGAGCGTGAGGTTGGGCGGGGCGATCGCCGCGACGACGCTCAGCGCGGGCTTGAACCAGATGTCCGAGGGCCGGCCCACGCGCAGCACGCCCGCCAGCGGGAGACGCGGGGCGGGCGGGGAAGCGGAAGGAGAGGGCGCGCTGCTCATACTCACCAGATTAACAGGTGTTTTACTCGTAAAACACTGCCTCTGACCTGCTGTGCTCCGCCGAATGCTCCCCGTGTACCTCCGCGCGCTCGCGTGCGCGCCGCATGGCCCGGGCATCGAAAGACCGATCGTCGAGACCGACTGCCGAGCGGGGAGGTGCGCGTGCACGGACCGGCTTCGTCCGGCTGGCTGCTGGTGGCGCTCTGCGCGATGACCGGCGTCTACTGCCTGGTGCGGATGCGGGGCGGCGGCGCCGCGGAACAGCGGCGCGCCGCGGGCGGCGAGGCGCTGATGGGCTTCGGGATGGCCGCGATGGCGGTACCGGCGGCGGTGTTCACCCCGCCGTCGTGGGCCTGGTCCGCCTACGCGGCCGTGTTCGCGGCGGCGGCGCTGCCCGCACTGTGGGCGGCGCGGGCCGGTGCCCACCACCTCCACCACCTGGTGGGGGCCGCCGCGATGGTCTACATGTCCGTCGTCATGGCCGGCTCCCCGGCGCACGCGCACGGTGGGGGCGGGTCGGGGGTCCCGCTCCTGACCGGGGCGCTGCTGCTCTACTTCGCGGGGTACGTGCTGCTGACCGGTGTCCGCCTGGTGCCGGTGGCCGCCGTGGCCGGAGAGGGCGGTGGCGGCGGTTCCGCCGGGTGGGGGGACCGGCCGGAACTGACGCGGGCGTGCCGGCTGTCCATGGGGATCGCGATGGTGGCGATGCTGCTGACGCTGTGAGCCGGAGCGCTGCGCGGCGTACGGATCCGTTGCCTGCGTCACTTCGGCGGCACAAGTCGTACCCGTGAGCGGCCCCGCGCTCATAGGCTGCTCCGCATGATGCTCCCCGCGGCGCTGTTGCTGCTCGGCGCCCTGACCGCCGTGGTCGGTCCCCGGCTGCTCGCCCGGGCGGACTGGCCGGACCGTGAACCGGTGGTGGCACTGTGGATGTGGCAGTGCGTGGTGGCGGCCGTACTCGTGTGCTGCGCGCTGTCGATGACGCTCAGCGCGGCGGCGGCCTGGCACGCGGTCGGCGGGCACGTCTTCGCGACGGCGCCCGGTGCGGTCGTCGAGGCCTACGCCCTCGGCACGGCGGGCCCGTGGGCGGCGACCACCGCGGTCGCGCTGGCCTGCGGCGGGCTGTGGAGCGCGGCGATGCTGGTCCGCGAGGTCGCCCGGGCGCGCACCCGGCGCCGCCGCCGGCGCGCCGACCTCCTGGTCCGGGCCCCGCTGCTGCCCGGCGAGGTGGCCGTCTCCGGTCGGCTCGTCGTGCTGGAGAGCGAACAGCCGGACGCCTGGTGGCAGCCCGGCACCCCGCCGCAACTGGTCGTCACCACGGCCGCGTTGCGCCGGCTGAAGGGCCGGCAGCTGGACGCCGTGCTCGCCCACGAGCAGGGGCACGCGCGGGCCCGCCACGACTGGCTGCTGAACTGTTCCGCCGCGCTGGCGGGCGGCTTTCCGCAGGTTCCGGTGTTCGCCGCGTTCCGCGACGAGATGCACCGGCTGGTCGAACTCGCCGCCGACGACACGGCCTCGCGCCGCTTCGGCCGTCTGACCACGGCCCTGGCCCTGGTCGAACTGAACGAGCACCGGGGTGTGTTCGGCCCCTGCCCTACGCCGCAGGCCCATGTCCCGGCGCGGGTGCACCGGTTGCTCACTCCCCCGGACCGGCTGACCGCGGCGCGGCGCCTGCGGCTGACGGCGGCGGCCGCGCTGGTGCCGGTGGTGCCCGTGCTGGTGGCGTTCGTCCCGGGGCTGCGGGCACTGGGATAGCCGGGGCCCGGGGCCGGTTCCGGTGGACGCGGCATGGCCGAAGCATGGCGCCCCGGTAGCGGAAGATCGCCCCCGTACTGGATCCGGACCCCCCGGTTCGGCGAGGATCGCTGTATGCACACCTCGTCCGTCGACTCCCCGCCCCGCCCGGAACACCGCACCACCGCCGGTCTCGCCGGTGTTCTGGCCCTCTGCTCGGCTCTGCTGCTGACCCTCGTCGCGGCGAGATGGAGCCCGCTGATCGACACGGACGGGGAGATCGCGGCCACCACCCACCGCTGGGCCGTCGACGAGAGCGGCGTCACCCAGGCGTGCCGCATCCTGACGGACTGGGTGTGGGATCCGTGGACGATGCGTCTGCTGTGCGCGGTCGTCGTCGTATGGCTGGTGGTGCGGCTCGCGGCGCGCTGGACGGCGGTGTGGCTGGCAGCGGCCGTGGCGCTGGGCACACTGCTGCAGCAGGGCCTCAAGGCGGCGGTGGACCGCCCCCGTCCGGTGTGGCCCGACCCCGTCGACTCGGCGCACTACGCGGCGTTCCCGTCGGGCCACGCCATGACCGCGACGGTCGTGTGCGGCCTCCTCCTGTGGCTTCTGCACCGGCACGGAGTCGCCCCCGGCGTGTGGCGTGCGGCCGTGGCCGTGGCCGTGATCTCGGTGGTCGGCGTCGGGCTGACCCGCGTCTGGCTGGGCGTGCACTGGCCGTCGGACGTGGTGGGCGGCTGGCTGCTGGGCGCGACGGTGGTGGCCGTGGCGGTGTGGGTGCACCGGCGACGGCAGCCGTGAACCCGCCCCCGCGCCGGCGGAGGCCTCATAGGATCACCCCATGACCGCCGTGCTGTTCGACTTCTCCGGAACCCTCTTCCGTGTCGAGTCCACCGACTCCTGGCTGCGCGGCGTTCTCGCCGCCGCCGGGATCCGGCTCGACGAGGCGGAGTTGACCGCCACGGCCCGGGCGCTGGAGGCGGCCGGGGCGCTGCCGGGCGGCGTCAGCCCCGAGCGGATTCCGGACGAACTGGCCGACGCCTGGCCGGTCCGGGACCGGAGCGCCGCACTGCACCGGGCCGCCTACACCGGCCTGTCCCGCCAGGTCCCGCTGCCCGACCCGGCGTTGCACGACGCGCTGTACGACCGCCATATGACGCCGGACGCCTGGGCCCCGTACCCCGACGCCGTCGAGGTGCTCGGCGCGCTGCGGGAACGGGGCATTCCCGTCGGTGTGGTGAGCAACATCGGCTGGGATCTGCGGCCGGTCTTCCGGGCGCACGGCCTGGACCCGTACATCGACGTCTACGTCCTGTCGTACGAGCACGGCATCCAGAAGCCGGACCCGCGGTTGTTCGCCACCGCCTGCGAGGCGCTCGGCGCCGATCCGCGCCGGACGCTGATGGTCGGCGACGACCGCAGGGCCGACGGCGGTGCCGGCGCCCTGGGGTGCGGGGTGCACTTCGTGGACCATCTGCCGGTGACCGACCGGCCGGACGGGCTGCGGCCGGTGCTGGACCTGGTGGGCTGAGAAAGGCCGACGCGCAGTCGCGCCGGGCCACCGGGCGAGGAAGCAGTCGCCGGTCGGCTGAGGCATGGGCAGCCGCCGGTCGGCTGAGGCGTGGGGAGTGCCGTCTGCGCGCCCGCCTCGGACGATCCCCCGCGTCGCCCGAGGCAGACGGCATCACCGGTCCGGACCACGCGGGTCCGGGCCGGACGCTCTGAGTATAGTTGGCTGGCAGCCAGTCAACGCAGGAGTCAAGCATGTCCCCGCGCAGCGCCTCGGTCAATGAAGAGTTGCGGAGACGTTCGAAGGAGCGGCTTCTGCAGGCGGCGGTCGAGCTGGTGAGCGAGCGCGGGTTCGAGGCGACGACGCTCGGCGACATCGCCGACCGGGCGGGCTCGGCGCGGGGCCTGGTCTCGTACTACTTCCCGGGCAAGCGTCAGCTCGTGCAGTCCGCCGTGCACCGGCTGATGCACCGGACGCTGGAGGAGGCGCTGGAGCGGGAGCCCCGCACGGAGGACGGCCGGGAGCGGATGGCCCGGGCCATCGACGCGATCCTGGGCCTGGCCAGGGACCGGCCCGTGCTGATGCGCCAGCACATGGCCGGGCTGCTGCAGGCCGAGGGCTTCGTGCCCTGCCCGGAGCAGCGGCGCCTGGCCGAGCTGCTGCGGGACACCGTCGCCCGGCACGGGTCGCAGGACGTGGACGGCGACTACCCGATGCTGCGCGCCCTGCTGATGGGCGCCGTGTACGCGGCCCTGGTGCCGGGGGTGCCGATGCCGGTCCCGGTGCTGCGGGCCGAGTTGTTCAAGCGCTACCGGCTGGACTGGGAACTGGGCGTCCCGCCGGACACCGAGGCGGCCGGCGGGCGGGACGACGCGGACCTGTCGCGGTTCTTCGCGACCGGCGGGCCGACCGGCCTCGGGGCGGGCAGCGTGCCGGGGCGTGAGCCCGAGGTCCAGCCGTGACGCCCTCCCCCGCGTTCACCGCCGGGCGCGGCGCGGGGTCAGCAGGCCCGCGTCCCGGGCCTGGCCGATCAGCCTGAGCGACGTGCGGCGGCTGTGTCCGGTCGCGCACATCACGGCGAGGACCGGGTCGGCGCCCTCCCGCTGGGCCGCGCGGTACTCCTGCGCCACCAGCCACCGCCCCTCCGCGCCGTTCGGCCAGGCCGGGCGGCCACGACGCCCCCGGGCCCGGCGGCCCTCCGGCGCCTGTTCCCCGCAGCCGGGCGGCGCCTGACCCTCGCAGACCTCCGGGGCCGGTCCAGCAGCGGCTGCGCACGCCTCGGTCAGGGACTCCTCGATCCAGTCGGCGAGCACGGCCAGGTCGTCGAGGGACAGCGCGGGCTGGGCCCGTACCTCCTCGACGCAGACGGACCCCCGGGCCACGACGGCCAGCGCGTCGACGCGGGCGCCGTCGGTGAAGGCCAGCCGGACGTCGAACCAGCGCGTGGCGTCGCCGTTCTCCCGCACCTCCCAGGCGGGCCGCACGGTCACCGCACCGTCCGCCGGAGAGCGATCAGAAAGATTCAGAAAGGAGGCTGCCAGCACACACGGAACGAAACCGCATGATCACATTCCCTACAGATCGGACACGCTCCCCGGGCGGAGCACAGCACCCTGTCAGCGGAGCCCGGCCGGTGCGATGCTGGAGGCGTCAGCACTCTCCTGAGATCCCTCGGGATCCCTCGGGTAAGGAGTTCCGCCGTGCTGCGAGTCGCCGTCGTAGGCTCCGGGCCGAGCGGGTGCTACACCGCCCAGAGCCTCGTCCAGCAGGACTCCGGGGTGTGCGTCGACGTCCTGGACCGGCTGCCGTGCCCGTACGGACTGGTCCGCTACGGCGTGGCACCGGACCACGAGAAGATCAAGTCGCTGCAGAACAACCTGCGCGCGGTCCTGGAGCACGACCGGATCCGGTTCCTCGGAGGCGTCCAGGTGGGCCCCGGCGGGGTGCCGGTCGCGCGGCTGCGGGAGCTGTACCACGCGGTGGTCTACTGCGTGGGCGCCGCCACGGACCGGCATCTCGGCGTTCCCGGGGAGGACCTGCCGGGCAGCTGGTCGGCGACGCAGTTCGTGGCCTGGTACAGCGCCCATCCGGACGCCGTGGACGACGGGTTCCTGCGGGACGCCCGGTCGGCCGTGGTGATCGGCGTGGGGAACGTGGCCGTGGACGTCACCCGGATGCTGGCGCGGGGACTGGCCGAGCTGACCCCGACCGACATGCCGCAGGCGGCACTGACCGCGCTGGCGGCGAGCCGGGTGACCGAGATCCACATGGTGGGCCGGCGCGGCCCCTCCCAGGCCCGCTTCACCACCAAGGAGCTGCGCGAGCTGGGCACCCTGCCGGAGACCGACGTGGCCGTGGACCCGGCGGAGCTGGCGCTGGATCCCGGGTACCGGGACCCGTCCGCGCTGCCCGCGCCCCAGCGGCGCAACGTGGAGGTGCTGCGCGGCTGGGCCGAGGCGCCTTCGACGGGCGCCCCGCGCCGCATCCGGCTCCGGTTCTTCCTGCGCCCCGTCGAACTTCTCGCCGACGAGGGCCACGTGGGCGCGGTGCGCTTCGAGCGGACGGCACCGGACGGGCGCGGCGGCGTGACGGGCACAGGCCGGTACGAGGACCTCGAGGCCCAGCTGGTGCTGCGCTCGGTGGGCTACCGGGGAGTCGCTCTGGAGGGCCTCCCGTTCGACACCGCCACCGGCACGGTCCCGAACCAGTCCGGCCGGGTCCTGCGCGGGGGCGTCGTCACTCCGGGCGAGTATGTGGCGGGCTGGATCAAGCGGGGCCCCACCGGCGTCATCGGCACGAACCGCCCCTGCGCGAAGGAGACGGCGACCTCCCTCCTGGAGGACGCCCCCGCGCTCGCCCTGCGCACGGTCCCCGACGACCCTCTCCCGGGCCTGCGCGCGGAGGGCACCGACCCGGTCGAGTGGGCGGGCTGGCAGTCGATCGAGCGCGCGGAGGCGGAACTGGGAGCGTCACTGGGACGCGGCGTGGTCAAACTCCCCGACTGGCAGTCCCTGTTGAACGCCGCGCGCTCCTGATCCGGCCGTCCTGCCGGGCCGCCGCGTCGAGCAGCGCGCTCAGCAGACCGGGGAAGAGGGCGTCCAGGTCGTCCCGCCGCAGCCCGTTCATCTTCGCCGTCCCCCGGTACACCTGCCGGATCATCCCGCTCTCGCGCAGCACCCGGCTACTGGCGCGGCCGACGGGGACGCAATCCCCACCATTCCCTTTGACCATGGTGGCGAATAGGTAGGGCCGATGTGCCCGATGATTCTCTCAGGTCGGTTCGACTCCGGCCCCATTCACGAGCTGTGCCCGACGGACGCTTCGTCAGCGACCCTTGCCCTGGGCAGAGGACGCGGCAGGGTGACACCCACTGCAACGCGCGGCGTCCAGCGCGAGGAGTGGCGGCAGTGGCAGAGCCGTCGGCTCGTAGACCGTCTGCGAGTTAGAGCTGGAGGTAACGACTCCAGACCGGTTCATATCCGGACGGCGCGCAACCCACCTCGTCCTTCGTGGGGGGCTTGGGGACGTAGTTCAGAGGTCGGAGCATCCGCTTTGGGAGCGGGAAGTCGGAGGCTCGCATCGTCCCATCCCGACTCATCCGGCGACCGGACAGACCCGGTCACGGGCCTCCACCGGAGGCAGAGCAGACGGCGACGCCTGCCGGACCCCTCAACACATCCGGAGGCCACATGCCATGCGTGAACATCCCAGTGACGAAGGCGTCCCGCTCCGGCGTCCCGCACGGTCACCCTCCGCATCTGCCGCACGGTCGACGGCCAGGCCATCACTCGGCGGGCGAAGGCGCTCGCCGTGGGCGAGAAGCGGCTCTTCGGCCCGTTCGACATCAACGAGTACGGCGGCAAGCTGCTCGTGGACGTGGACAACGCGGAGCTGGAGCTGACGGTCGTCCGGATCTAACGGGTCCAGAGCCACGCGGCAAGGCCCGTCACCGCGCTGGACACGAGCGTCAGGAGGCGGACGGGGATACGGTCCGCGGTGACTCGGAAGCCGCCTACGCGAAGCTCGAAGTACGGAGCAGCGGTGGATGGCAACTCGGTCTGATTCGGCGTGCGCGGCATACAGCCAGCCCTCCAACCTACGGCGAACTCCCCTAACGATCGGAGGAGTCGGTGTGGTCATCTAGGGTGCGGCCGCGACCCGTATCGGAGTATGGCAGGTGAGGTCCTGTGCGCTGAACCGGAACCACATCGTTGATCTGAGCTTTTCCTGAGCGAGGTCCAATGACAGCTTCCGTTCGCGCTCCATCACCCACGGTTGCGACTACTTCCGCGGCAGATTCCGTGATTACGGCAACTGGAGCCCGGGAGCATGGGGCAAGCACGTGGGCCGCGAGACGGAAGGCGTGGATTGCCACAGACGCGGGGCTTCCGCATCACATTCCACGGTCCGGCCGCATCGGGCCCTCTCCTATCCCGCTATCTGTCGGCGATCGTGGTTCGGGGGTCGCTCGCACTCCGAGCTTTTGCGCTGAGCCGTGTACGGGCCAAGCCTTCAAGTGGCGTACGGCGTCTGGACGTGGAGCGCGCTGCTGCGGCCTACCTCAGCGCGAGTATCGGGACGACCCCGCCCTGGAGGTGAGACCCCAGGAGCGGGGCTGAGCTGCGTCAGGACATCGGCAGCTTCACCAGAACGCCGGCTCCCTCAGACGGGTCGTCGGTGCCGTAGTAGCCGACCATGCCGCCCTTCGTGATTTTGGCCCTGGAAAGGGAGACGGCTACACAGCGACTCAGTCACATGCTGGAATGCGTCTCCCCTGGTCCGGGGCTTGAAAGTGTGACCGCCCGCCCACGGGATGGGCCCATGAACAGGTCCTGCGAGCAGCGTGAAGTGCCGATGCCGATCATGACTCGCGCCCACCGCGGACCTGGAGCACGCACCGGACGCCACCGCCTCGACGGTCGGCGCCGGTCTGGGCTTCGTCCTCTCCGAGGAGGACGACATTGCGTGCCTGGACCTAGACCACTGCCGCAGAGGTCTATGCAACCGGCCGGTACATCGCAATGACGGGGCGTCGACATGACGACACCCCGTCAGTTCTTTTGTCAGCGACGTTGTTCGTCGGCTGACTGAGGCCCCTTGACTTCTGGTAGCTGGGTGCCCTTGATCTCGTCTCGCAGTTCACGCACGGCGCGGACTGCTTTCTTCGCTTCCCGGCAGACTGCCGGAACCTTCCTCAACGCAGCGACGAGGATCCAGGTGAGGGCACCGACGAACGCCACGACCATGGCGGCCCAACCATAGATTTCCACCGGACTGTCCAAGCCTCTCGGTAGCTGGAGTGGTCAGTCCGGGCGGTTTCAAGGCAGGCTCGGTCTGACCATGGTCCCTGGTCAAAACCGAGTCCCTGCCCGACGGCTCAAGGCTCGTGGGTGCGTTGTTAGCGCAACTGAACGTCGTCGCCTACCTAACTAGCGGCCTATGTCCGACCCCCGCAGCCGTCGGAAGTGCGCGGGGTCGTCGCCTCGCCTCTCACGTGAGTGAGCGCAGAGGCTACAACTCTGCAAGAAAGCTTACGGGTTGGCCCTACACGCGTCTAGATGCCCTGGTTGATCACTTATAGCTCTGTTCGCGGATGGGAGGAGCGCTCATAACCGAGCGAGGCCGCCCCCGCCCCGAAGGACCCAACGGAGCGCCGTCGGCGCTCGCCGATACCTCAGCGCTCGTGCGACCTGACGACGTCGCATGCGCCACGCAGGGTGGCTCCAGGCGCCCTTGCGCGACACCACCCTTCGGCGGGATGGTCGTAGAACATTGCGCAACCCTGACCAACGGCGGAGGCCAGCATGGCGCTTACTAGCTTCGGCAAGGACCCGGAAACGAACGGGGATCACTGCCCTACAGTGTGGTTCGACGAGGACAAGCAGGAATTCGTGTTCCAAGGGTGGGAGGCGGACGACGCTCTCAAGGCACAATGCCTGTTGACGGGACCTATCCCCGACACGGAGGCAGTCGTCCGACTGCCCGCTCGCATGGTGCAGCAGATCAGGGAGGCGTGCGATGCCGCAGACGGTGCCACCGTTCGCTGAGCTCCTCGCAGCCTGCCAGCGTTCCGCGGTTCACCTGGAGACGCGGGACGTCTACGGAGTCGAGGAGGAAGACGCCGACTTTGCTGCATGGCGCGACGGGTGGGAGTACGACCTTGACGACCGCTCGTCGTGGTGGAACGGCTTTCACGACGCCGTAGCGGACGCTGTGGGGCGCGGTGTCGCCATGCGTCGGGCGCGCGTTGTCTCGGAGCCCGTCAGCGATTACATCCGCTACGAGCACTCGTGCACGCCGCAGAACCTTGCGGCCGGCGAAGACGTCCGGTGGCTACCTCGTCGCCTGGCGTCGGACCTGCTCCTCCCCGGTAACGACATTTGGATCTTCGACGACCGGCTCATCCGCTTCAGCCTGTTCGCCGGCGACGGGCGGTTCGTCGAAGACGTCATGTGCGATGCGGTCGACGTCGTGAAGCGTCACGCGGAGGCGTTCGAAGCCGTCTGGGAACGAGCCATTCTGCACGACGAATACCGGATCTGAGCGACACCCACCGATGCAGAGTCCCTACCCGTCGACGGCCCTTGATGCCGCACGTCGAGCACTCGCGGATCAACTCCGCGAGATCCGTCGTGACGCTGGCCTGACGGGTAGGGAGGTCGCTGCCCGTGCGGGGTGGCAGCCGTCGAAGGTATCGCGTCTTCAGAGCGCCACAACGCCTCCGTCAGACGACGACATCCGCGCATGGTGCCGCGCTTGCGACGCAGAGGACAAGATTCCGGATCTCCTCGCAGCCAACCGCACAGCCGACTCCATGTACCTGGAGTGGAAGCGCGTTCAGCGCACAGGACTTCGGAGGCTCCAAGAGTCCCGCATCCCGCTGTACGAGCGCACGCGGACGTTCCGCGTCTACAGCTCCAGCGTGGTCCCCGGGTTCTTCCAGACGTACGAGTACGCCGCCGCCCTCCTTGGCAACATCGCGCACTTCCATGGAACACCTGACGACGTCGCCGACGCTGCGGAAGCCAGGGTCGAACGCTCAAACATCATTCGCGAGGGCGGGCACCGGTTCGCCATCGTCCTGGAGGAGTCTGTCCTCCGTCATGTCGTAGGCGACTCTGCGACGATGGCCGGCCAGTTGGGTTACCTCCTGTCCACGATGGCGCTGCCCTCCGTCTCCGTGGGCATCGTTCCCGCTGGGCGATCCCGCGGCATGTGGACGCTGGAGACCTTCACTGTGTTCGACGAGGAGCGCGTCCACGTCGAACTGCTGACAGCAGCCATAACGGTGACGACGCCCGGCGAGATCAGTCAGTACGCCCACGCTTTCGAGGAGATGGCGGGGCTTGCTGTGTACGGAGCCGACGCCCGCTCCCGCATCTCTGCTGCGATTGACTCCCTCGACTGAAGAGTCGTAGAACTTCGTAGAATTTTGTGGAACTTCACTCTATCTGACGCCTAGGTTCGACAGAAAGAAGCCTTTGGCAGAGGAGTGACGATGGCCCTTGAAGCCACGCTCAGAAACCCGATCCACCTGACGGATCCTCTCGACGCGGAGCCACCCAAGCCGACAAAAGGGTGCGACACCTGCGAATCACGGTTCGGTCGGTGGCAGGAAGCATCTAATCCGCGGAGCCCCTCTTACGACCCTTCGTATGCGACGGACCTTGCCATCGAGATCCGTCGCCACCTGCACGAGAGGAAGAGGGCGGGACGATGAACAACGGACCGTTCCCCTGGGTTGTCTCCAAAGCGGAGCTAGAGCAGGTGCCGATGGGATCTTTCGTCGAGTGTGCGGACTGCCTCGCGGGAAACCATGCACTGGCCGACGGGGAAGACCCGCTGAGGTGGGCCCGAGACCATGTGGCGTTCCTTCCCCATCACAACCGATTCCGCGTGGTCACCATGACCAATTTCAGTATCGCTTCCGTGCTCTCTTCGGCCCCCACAGACTCGCGTGCCGGGGATCTGCGCGCCTAGCTCACGCCGGGCGCGACGGGGCCTGAGGCCGGCATACCCGGCCCCGTCCGCGTCCTGAACTCCTCGTCCTCCTGATGCTCTTACATGGGGACGAGACGCCGCCCGAGGTCAAACCCCTAATCCGCGAGGGGTCAAGTGCAAAGACATCACAGATAGTTCATTCAATTGGTGTGCGTCGACCGCAAGGCGTCGACGGACCGCCCCTGGAAGGGCGGCGCCCCGGTCGGCCCGGACGCGTACGGGTGGGACTCCGTGGCGCCGAGCCCGATCGCGTTCGACGACCGGCACCCGGCCCCGGCCGAGCTGACCATCGACCAGATCGCGGACGTGGTGGAGCGGTTCGCGGCCGCGGCCCGCCGCGCGCTCGCCGCCGGCTTCGAGATCGCCGAGATCCACGGCGCCCACGGCTACCTGATCAACGAGTTCCTCTCCCCGCACTCCAACCACCGCACCGACGCCTACGGCGGCTCGTACGAGAACCGCACCCGGTTCGCGCTCGAAGTCGTGGACGCCGTGCGGGAGGTGTGGCCCGACGACAAGCCGCTGTTCTTCCGCATCTCGGCGACCGACTGGCTCGACGAGGGCGGCTGGACCCCGGACGACACCGTCCGCTTCGCCGCCGACCTGCGGGCCCACGGCGTCGACCTGCTCGACGTCTCCACCGGCGGCAACGCCTCCGGCGTCCGCATCCCCACCGGCCCCGGCTACCAGGTGCCCTTCGCCGCCCGGGTGCGGAGCGAGACGGGCCTGCCGGTCGCCGCGGTCGGTCTGATCACCGACGCCGAGCAGGCCGGGAAGATCCTGACCAACGGCGAGGCGGACGCGGTCCTGCTGGGCCGTGAGCTGCTGCGCAACCCCTCGTGGGCCCGGCACGCGGCGCGGGAGCTCGGCGGTGAGGTGCGGGTGCCGGACCAGTACCACCGTTCGGTCTGACCCGGCACCCGGAGCCGTCCGTCAACCGGCCGCGCACGCCGTGCCGTTGAGCGTGAACGCGGCCGGAGCGGCGCTGTTGCCGCCGTGGCTCGCCTGGTAGCCGATGCTGACGCTCGCACCCGGCGCGATGCTGCCGTTGTAGGACACGTTGGCGGCGGTGACCGCCCCGGTCGTCGGCGCGTACGTGGCGCCCCAGCCGCCCGTGACGGCCTGGCCGGCGGGGAGGGTGAAGCCGAGTTTCCAGCCGTTGACCGTCGTCGTGCCGGTGTTGGTGATGGTCACGGAGGCGGTCAGGCCGGTGTTCCAGGCGTTCACCGTGGCCTTCACCCGGCAGGCGCCGGGCTGCGGCTGGGGTGCCGGGCCCGAGCGGTCCAGGCCGAAGAAGGTGAGCACCCGGGACGCCATGCCCTGGGCGTACAGGTTGTGGCCGACGCCCTGGAGGCTGATCGCCTCGACGGGGGCCCGGTCGCCCGTGCCGCCGTAGCGGGTGCGGTTCCAGCCGGGCTGGGGGGTGTCGGTGGCGGCCGGGGTCTGGCTCACGCCCTGCACGTTCGTCCACTGCTTGATCTGCTCCCCGAAGTTCGGGTAGCGCAGTACGTCGTCCTGGGTGCCGTGCCAGATCTGCATCCGCGGGCGGGGACCGGTGTAGCCGGGGTAGGCGCCCCGGACCAGGTCGCCCCACTGCGCGGGGGTGCGCGTCACCGTGCCGCCCGAGCAGGCGCTGTTCCACTCCGAGCCGTCGGTGGTGGCGAAGCAGCCGAAGGGGACGCCGGAGAAGGCGGCGCCCGCGGCGAACACGTCGGGGTAGTCGCCGAGGAGGACGTTCGTCATCATCGCGCCGGAGGAGATGCCCGTCGCGAAGATCCGGCCGGTGTCGGCGTCGTAGGTGCGGGTGACCCAGTCGATCATCGACTTGATGCCGACCGGGTCGCTGCCGCCGCCGCGGCGCAGGGCCTGGGGCGAGGAGACGTCGAAGCACTTGCTGCTGCGCGTGACGGACGGGTAGAGCACGATGAACCCGTACTGGTCGGCCAGCGTGTCGTACTCGGTGCCGTTGTACATGTCGGGGCCCGAACCGGTGCACCAGTGCACGGCCACCACGACCGCCGGGTTCGGCGTGACGCTCTCCGGGACGTACAGGTACATCCGCAGATTGCTGGGGTTGGCGCCGAAGTCCGTGACCTCGGTGAGGGCGGCGGTGGGCACGGCCCTCTCCCGGGCGGAGGCGGCGGGCGCGGTGAGCGCCGTGGCCGCGAGCAGGGGCAGCAGCGCGGCGAGGAGCGCGAGGAGCATCGACCGCAGGGGTCTCCTCACCGTGGGGCGGGGGGTGGCAGGCACGTCCGGGTCCTTTCCGTCGTGAGGGCGCGGCTCGCGGGACGTCGTGCGGCGGTTGAGCGGGTGGAGTCCGTGTGTAGCGGTGCAGCGGCGGTTCAACGGACGGAGCCCGTCCGCGGTGGTTCAGCGGACGGAGCCCGTCCGCGGTGGTTCAGCGGACGGAGTCCACGTGCGGCGGTTCAACGGACGGAGTCCGTCCGGGCCAGGGGCTTCGGCCGCCAGGGCGGCCGGTGGCACTCACCGCCCGGGGCGGGGTGCATGCCCTGGTGGAGAGGGTCTTGTCGACGCCGGCGCGGATGATCCGGCCGTGACCGAAGTTGCTGGCCCCTCCGGGCCGGCCGTCCGCCCTGGAGGGCGGAGCGGGCGCGGGGTGGCCCCGATGCCGGTCCCGCGCAGGAGTCCCTCGCGGCCGGGCCGCGGTGCACCCGCGACGCCCGACCCCGACCCCGACCCCGGTTCCGACCCCGGTCCCGGTCCGGGTGACAGGGCCGGGACATCGACGGCCGCCGGCCTGAACACCGGCCGTCGCGCGGCCGTACGCATACGCGGAGTCCTCATCGACCCGCCCTCTCGTGAAGGGAAGCGCCCGCTCGGCATGGTGACATGGACATGGCCCACATGGAAGCGCTCCCACGGACCCCTCGCCCTGACCAGGACCGGCCGAATGTGTTCTGCGCGAGGCGTTGACTAGAAAGCGCTTGCCCCCTACGTTCCGTTCAGCAGTGTGACCCAGAAGCGTCATCGCGCCGCCACGCGAAGACGCCCGACGAAGGCTGCCGGAACAGGGGAAGTGCACCCCCAGGGCTCGGCACGGCCTCCGGATCGGTCACAGGCAGCGCGCGCGGTGAACACCATGGCGAACAAAGTTCATGTACATGACCTGCCAGGCACCATCACGCACCACGAAGGGACGCACCCCACATGCGTACTCGCCCCCCACGCACACGCACCGAGAGATCCACCCTGGCGGTCGCCGTCGCATCCGCCCTGGCGACCGTGGCGGTCCTGGCCGCTCCCCAGCCGGCCGGGGCCGCCGAGAGTTCGCCGATCGGGTTCGGCGCCGGGACGACCGGCGGCGGCAGCGCCGCGGCGGTCACCGTCTCGTCGCTGAGCGCCTTCAAGTCCGCGGTGACCGGCAACTCGGCCAAGGTCGTGCGCGTCAACGGCCTGATCTCGCTGAGCGGCCAGGTCGACATCGGCTCCAACACCACGGTGCTGGGCGTCGGTTCGGCCTCCGGTTTCACGGGCGGCGGGCTGCGGCTGAAGAGGGTCACGAACGTCGTCATCCGCAACCTGAACATCAGCAAGCCGGTCGCGCCCGCCGACGGCATCACCGTCGAGGCGTCCACCAAGGTCTGGATCGACCACAATTCCTTCTCGGCCGACCGCGATCACGACAAGGACCACTACGACGGCCTGCTGGACGTCAACCACGGCGCGGACAACGTCACGGTGTCCTGGAACACCTTCAAGAACCACTTCAAGGGCTCGCTCGTCGGCCACAGCGACAACAACGCGAGCGAGGACACGGGCCGCCTGCGGGTGACGTACCACCACAACCACTTCGCCGACGTGTACTCGCGCATCCCCAGCCTGCGCTTCGGCACCGGGCACTTCTACAACAACTACGTCGAGGGCGCCGACACCGCCTGCCACTCGCGCATGGGCGCCCAGATGCTGGTCGAGAACAACGTCTTCCGCTCGACGAAGGTCGCGGTCACCACGAACCGCAGCAGCGACGTCGACGGATACGCCAACCTGCGCGGCAACGATCTCGGCGGAGCCGCGACCGAGATCTCGCGGGTCGGCAGCTTCACCAGCCCGCCCTACGGCTACTCGGCGGAACCCGCCTCCTCCGTCGCCGCCTCGGTGACGTCGGGTGCGGGCGCCGGGAAGCTCTGACACCCCCCATCGCTCGAACGGACAGAAGGAATCGGGACATGACTTCTGCGACACGTCCGCGCGCCCGCAGGCGCGCGCTGACCGGAACGCTGGCCACCCTAGGCCTCTCGGTTGGCATGATCATGACTACCCAGGCGCCCACGGCCAGCGCCGCCACCTGGCCGACGCCGAACGGCAGCCAGGGGACCTCCTCCACCATCTCGGTGTCCGGCACCAAGGACTACGGGATGAAGCGGTACTACGGCACCGGGAACCTGGCCGGTGACGGCCAGGAGGAGGGCCAGGACCCGATCTTCAGGCTCTCGGACGGCGCGGTGCTGAAGAACGTCATCCTCGGCGCCCCGGCCGCCGACGGCATCCACTGCGAAGGCAGCTGCACGCTCCAGAACGTCTGGTGGGAGGACGTCGGCGAGGACGCCGCCACCTTCCGCGGCGGCACCGGCGCCACGTACCACGTGATCGGCGGCGGCGCCAAGAAGGCGGCGGACAAGGTCTTCCAGCACAACGGCGGCGGCACGCTGAACATCTCCAACTTCGCGATGCAGGAGTTCAAGACGCTCTACCGCTCCTGCGGCGACTGCTCCACGCAGTACACCCGCAAGGTCAACCTGAACACCATCGACGTGACCGGCACCGGCAGCACGGCGCGACTCGTCGGCATCAACGTCAACCGCAACGACGTGGCGACGCTGCGCGGCATCACGATCCGCAACGACGCCTCGCGCAAGGTCATCCCCTGCCAGAAGTACAACAACAACACGGCGGTGGGCACCGGCCCCGACAGCACTAACTGCAAGTACAGCACCTCGGACATCACCTACAGGTAGACCCCCCACGGTGAACGCGGCCGTACGGAACGCCCGCCCGGCGCTCCGTACGGCCGCCGCGTCACGTCCGCCGCGCCTGCCCGCCCTCGGTCATCTCGCGCTGGTAGCGGGTGTACGCGGCGCGCAGCTCGGCGCCCGGCCAGTCCGCGGGCAGCAGCTCCGGCGGCAGGACGGGGTCGGCGAGCAGGTGGCGTACGACGGCCGCGAAGGCGGTGAGGCGGTCGGCGGGACGGTCCGCGCGGGTGACGTGGGCGAGCAGCGCCCGCGCGGTGGCGGACCAGGCGTCCAGCGGCCACAGGCCGGCCGCCAGCTCGCGCGCCGGCCGGGCGGGGCGGGCCGTACCGCACTCGGCCACCCGGCCGAGGTCGCCCGGCAGGGCGCGGCGCAGGTTGGCGGGGCGGAGCCAGACGCCCTCGCGGAGTTCGGCGAGCCGGAGGGCGGTGAGCCGGGCGCGCAGGTCGGCGCGTTCGGCGGGGCCACGGCCGGTCGCGGTGACCACGACCATCTCCCAGTCGCCGTCCCACGCGCGCGTGTGCGGCTGCACGGACTCGTCCTGGCGGCGCTGGCGCTCCAGCAGCCGGTCGCTGAGGCGATAGCCGCTGTCGGTGCGCCGCAGGTCGCCCGCGGCCACCATCCGGCTCAGCGCCGCCCGCACCGTGGATCCGCCCACACCGAAGGTCTCCACCCTGCCCACCAGGTCCTTCACCGGCAGCTCAGGAGGGTGCGCACCCAGCAGCAGGCTCAGGACGACCGACCGGGCGGACAGCGGGCGCAGTTCGATCTCGCCGGGCGGCGCCGGGTCGTTCATCGGCATGGTCCCGTACTGTACGGGGCCGAATTCGGTGTTGCACGATTGCTGCGACCGCAGGAGAAATGCAACACTCGGCGTATGGTCTCGACACTCGACGGACAGCGGGCGCAGGACGGACCCGCCACGCACGACGTCACCAACCAGGCCCCGCCCCTCACCCCGTACGACGCCTCCGAGGACACGGCCCTCCTTCAGGGACTGCGGCGGGAGGGGGCCGGCTGGGCCGAGGAGGACCTGCGGCGCCTCGGCAGACAGGCCGGCAGCGCCCAGGCGCAGGAGTGGGCCGACCTGGCCAACCGGCACGAGCCGGAGCTGCGCACCCACGACCGGTACGGCAACCGTGTCGACGAGGTCGAGTTCCATCCGAGCTGGCACCACCTGATGCGCACGGCGATCGCGGAGGGGCTGGCGGGGGCGCCCTGGGCGGACGACCGGCCCGGCGCCCATGTCGCCCGGACCGCCGGCGGACTGGTGTGGGGTCACACGGAGGCCGGGCACGGCTGCCCGACGTCGATGACGTACGCCGCCGTCCCCGCGCTGCGCCGGCAGCCGGAGCTGGCGAAGGTCTACGAGCCGCTGCTGACGAGCCGGGAGTACGACCCGCAGCTCGGGGTGCCCACCGGTAAGCCGGGCCTGCTGGCGGGCATGGGGATGACCGAGAAGCAGGGCGGCTCCGACGTCCGGACGAACACCACGGCGGCCACGCCCACGGCCGAGCCCGGGGTGTACACCCTGCGCGGGCACAAGTGGTTCACCTCGGCGCCGATGTGCGACGTGTTCCTGGTGCTGGCGCAGGCCCCGGGCGGGCTGTCGTGCTTCCTGGTGCCGCGCGTCCTGCCCGACGGCACCCGCAACACCTTCCGCATCCAGCGGCTGAAGGACAAGCTCGGCAACCGGTCCAACGCCTCCTCCGAGCCCGAGTTCGACGGGACCGTCGCCTGGCTGGTCGGCCCCGAGGGGCAGGGCGTGAAGACCATCATCGAGATGGTCAACTGCACGCGTCTTGACTGCGTGATGATGTCGGCCGCGCTGATGCGCAAGTCCCTCATCGAGGCGGGGCACCACGCGCGCCACCGCAGCGCGTTCGGCGCCCGGCTGGTGGACCAGCCGCTGATGCGCAACGTCCTGGCCGACCTGGCGCTGGAGTCCGAGGCCGCCACCACGCTCACCCTGCGCCTCGCGGGGGCGGCCGACCGGGCGGTCCGCGGGGACGAGGGCGAGGCCGCCTTCCGCCGGATCGCCACGGCCGTCGGCAAGTACTGGGTGACCAAGCGGGGCCCGGCCTTCACCGCGGAGGCCCTGGAGTGCCTCGGCGGCAACGGCTACGTCGAGGACTCGGGCATGCCCCGGCACTACCGCGAGGCTCCCCTGCTGTCGATCTGGGAGGGCTCGGGGAACGTCAACGCCCTCGATGTGCTGCGGGCGCTGAGCCGGGAACCGGGCACCGCCGAGGCGCTGTTCGACGAGCTCGACCGCGCCCGGGGGGCCAACGCCCGGCTGGACGCGGCCGTGACCGGACTGAAGCGGCAGCTGTCCGAGGCCTCGCAGGTGACCGCCCGCCGGCTCGTGGAGCGGATGGCCCTGACGCTCCAGGCCTCGCTCCTCGTGCGGCACGCCCCGCCGGCGGTCGCCGACGCGTTCTGCGCGACGCGGCTCGGCGGCGACTGGGGGCACGCGTTCGGGACGCTCCCCGAGGGGACGGGGCTCGGCACGATCCTGGAACGCGCGCTGCCCGGCGGTGACTGAACCACAGTCAGCCAACGAACACTCAGTTCGCGCACAGTCATCTCCCGATTCCGCTTCGTTGTCAGTGCCGTGGTGCAGACTCCCCGACAGTCGGCACTTCGCTGGGGAGGACAACGTGTTCAGGGGGATCGACGAGGTCGACTGGGCCTCACTGCGCCATGCCCACGGCAGTGCGGAGGACGTGCCCGGATTACTGCGGGGACTGACCTCCGCCGACCCGGCCGAGCGGGCGACTGCGCTCGACGGGATGTACGGCGCCGTGCACCACCAGGGAGACGTGTACGACTCGACGCTCGCCTGTGTTCCGTTTCTCCTCGCGCTCGCCGTCCGCGAGGAGGTGCCGGACCGGGCGGGGGTCGTGGAACTCCTCGTCAGCATCGGTGACATCGGCGGTGGCTCCGGCGAACTCCCCACGAGGGCCCGTGCCGCCGTGCGCGCGGGTGCCGAGGTCTTCGCCCGGCTGTGCGGCGACGCGGACACCGGGGTGCGCCGGGCCGCCGCGGGGGCGCTCGTCCGGTTCGACGACCGGCCGGCACGTGTGCTCGCCCTGCTGCGGGAGCGGATCGGCGTGGAGCGGGACGACGAGGTGCTGACAGCCCTGGTCGAAGCCCTCGGCGTGTTCGCGCAGCGGTACCGCACGGCCGGCGACACCCACGCCGCCGAGGCGGTGCGGCTGCTCGCCGAGCTGAGCGGGCCCCCGTACGGCCCCGGGCTGCGGCTCGCCGCGTTCGGCAGGCTCGCGGCGTGCGCCCCGGAGCGGCTGCCCGCCGACCTCGTCCCGGTCGTCGTCCGGCTGCTCAGGGACAGATCCGGGCAGCGCGCCCGGTCGGGACCCGCGCCGGACCGGGCCGGCACGGACACGCTCGCCGGGCGGCTGCGGCGGCTGCGCCCCTCGGACGAGGAGGGCTCCCAGTTGCTGCGGACCCTGCACTCCGCGCTCGGCGACCGGGTGGCCGACCGGGTCGCCCTGCTGTGCGGGCAGCTGACCAGCCCGGACCCCCTCGACCGGTGCAACGCCGTGTGGATGGCGACCGGGCTGTTCCGCGAGTGGCGTACCGGACACGAGGAGCCGGTCACGCTCATAGGGAACCAACTGGGCGCCGAGGAGGCCCGGTTGCACGACGCGGCGGTCGCCGTCCTGGTGGAGCTCTTCGAGCTGGCCGGACCCGCCGCGGATCCCCTGCACACGCTGCTGACGTACCGCCCCGAACTGCGCATACGACACCGGGAGCGCGGCGGGCCCACCCTGGGCGGCCCGCTCAAGGCACTGGCCAGGGCCGGGGACGCGCGCGCCACCCCCGTGCTGGCCGAGGTGCTGGCGGGCCCGGTCGTACCGCACGACCTGGGGCTGGTGGTCCCCCACCTGGGCCGGGCCGCCGCACCGCTCGCTCCGGCGCTGCGGCGACGCCTCGCGCAGGTGCCGCCGGACGGCCCCGGCACGCGGGACCGGGCCGTGCCCCTGCTGTCGGCCCTCACGGCCCTGGGCGACGCCGGGTCCGTACCGGCGGTGCTGCGCCTGCTGCGGGGGATGCCGGAGGAGGTTCCGGGGCGCGACGCCGTCGCGTGCGCGGCGGTGCGGGCGCTCGGCGCCTTCGGCGACGCCGCGCGCGAGGCGATACCGGACCTGCGCTGGCTGCTGGAGACGGACTGCGCCGTCGTGGCGGCGGACGCGCTGTGGTCGGTGACGGGAGAGGCGGAGGCCGTCCTGCCCGTTCTGCTCCGGGAGGCGGGCGACTCCGCGAGCGGCCCGCACCGCCGCGCGGCGGCCGCGGACGTCCTGGGGCGACTGGGCCCGGCGGCCCGTCCCGCCGCGGCCGGGCTGCGCCGGATGGTCGCCTCCGGCGACCTGTGGGAGCGGGTCAGGGCCGCGTGTGCGCTGTGGCGGACGGCCGGCGAGCCGGGCGAGGTCCTGCCCGTCCTGCGCTCCGCCTGGGCGGAGCACCCGCGCACCCGGACGGCCATCGCGGGGTGCGCCGCGGCTCTGGGGCCCGCCGGAGCACCGCTCCACGACCTGCTGCGCGCGGAACTCGCCTGCCCACGCAGGCACCTGGCCGCCACCCCAGGCGGCCACGGCATCCACACGGATCTGGGGTTGGTACGGATCTGCCGGGAGGCACTGGTGACTTAGCGACGGGACGCCGGTCGGGGGTCACCCCGTCGTGCGCCCCCACATCGGGCCGAAGCGGGACCACTCGGCGTCCCACTGGTCGATGCGGCGGCGCTCCAGGCGGCCGCGTACCGCACGGCCGGCCAGGAGGGGCACCGCGGCGGCGCCGACGCCCGCCACGCCGCCGATCAGCCAGGCCCGTACGCGGGCCTGGCTCTCGGTGACGGGCCGGGTCACCTGGCGGCCCTCGCGGTCCGTCCAGACGGTGACCGGGCTGCCGGCGGCGCTGCCCGCCGGGACCCGCACCTGACCGGAGTGCGGGGAGCCGTCCTCGGCCGTCCACACGACCTCCGCCCACACCTGCTCGGCGCGGGACACGCCGTGGTTCCCGGACGCGGTCCCGGGAGCCCGCTCGGCGAGCCGTGCCACCAGGGGGCGCCACTCGACGCGCTCCCGGGCCAGCCCGTCCTCGACGGACCGGCTCACCGCCGTACCGGCCAGCATCCCGGCGCACACGGTGAGCAGCCCCACGCCCAGCACGACCCAGGCCTCCACCCTGTCGGCGCGGCGCTTGAGCGGATTGCGCCGCCAGCGCCACAGCCACACCTTCGGACCACGTAACGCCATCGAAGGCACCCTCCTCACGAGCGCATGACCATCCCGCCGCCCTCCCCATACGGAACAGGGCCCCTGGATGCTCACTGCACCTACCCCGCGGTGGGCCCCGCGCGCGGTCCCAGGGCCGTTCCGACGTCCGCCGACACCCTCCTGACCTGCGCCGCAGCCGCTCCAGGGGTGACTGTCAGTGGTGGGGTGCAGACTGGCCGGTGTCCGTGACAAGGGCGTCGACGAAGACGCCGCGGAGGTGATCGGCATGACCGAGGTACTGCTCGCCGTGGGCACGCGCAAAGGCCTGTTCATCGGGCGCCGGCGGGGTGGTGGCGCCTGGGAGTTCGACGAGAGTCCGTACTTCAACGCCCAGGCCGTGTACTCGGTCGCCCTCGACACCCGCACCGCGACGCCGCGGCTGCTGGCCGGCGGCGACAGCGCGCACTGGGGCCCGTCCGTGTTCCACTCCGACGACCTCGGCCGGACGTGGACCGAACCGGCCCGGCCGGCCGTCAAGTTCCCCCAGGACACGGGGGCGTCCCTGGAGCGGGTGTGGCAGCTGCACCCGGCCGCCGCCGAGCCGGACGTGGTGTACGCGGGCACGGAACCGGCCGCGCTGTACCGCTCGGAGGACCGCGGCGAGACCTTCGAGCTCGTCCGGCCCCTGTGGGAGCACCCGACGCGCTCCAAGTGGGTGCCGGGCGGCGGCGGTGAGGGCCTGCACACGGTGCTCACCGACGCGCGCGACCCCCGGGCGGTGACGGTCGCCGTCTCCACGGCCGGTGTGTTCCGCACCGAGGACGGCGGCGCCAGCTGGACGCCGTCGAACTCGGGGGTGTCCGCGGTGTTCCTGCCCGACCCGAACCCGGAGTTCGGCCAGTGCGTGCACAAGATCGCGCGGGACGCGGCGAGCCCGGACCGGCTCTACCTGCAGAACCACTGGGGCGTGTACCGCAGCGACGACGCGGGCGCGCACTGGACGGACATCGGCGAGGGCCTGCCGTCCACGTTCGGCTTCGCGGTGGCGGCGCACCCGCGCAGAGGGGACACGGCGTACGTGTTCCCGATCAACGCCGACGCCGACCGCGTCCCGGCCGACCACCGGTGCCGCGTCTACCGGACGGCGGACGCGGGCAAGACCTGGGAGCCGCTCTCGGCGGGGCTGCCCCGGGGGGACCACTACGGCACGGTGCTGCGCGATGCGATGTGCACGGACGACGCGGATCCGGCGGGCGTCTACTTCGGCAACCGCAACGGCGAGGTGTTCGCGTCGGCGGACGACGGCGACAGCTGGCAGCAGCTCGCCGCGCATCTGCCGGACGTGCTGTGCGTGCGGGCCGCGGTCGTCGGCTGAGGCGCGGCCGATGCGGGGGATCCGGAGCGCCCGGGGGACCCGGGGTGCGCAGGGAATTGTGCAGGGAGTTTGGCGTGCGCGGGGGGCTCCGGAGTGCGCGGGGACGCCGGGGACGCGGAGGACGCGCTTGCGTGCGGGCCTTGGCCACCGGTTGATGGCCGCTGCCGGTACGGCAGTAGGGTGACGCCCGTGGCACCACGACCCTTGCATGAAATCGTCGAAGCGGGCTGGGCGAAGGCCCTGGAGCCGGTGGCCGAACGCGTCGCCGCGATGGGGGACTTCCTCCGCGCGGAGATCGCCGCGGGACGCACCTACCTCCCGGCCGGGCCGAACGTCCTGCGGGCTTTCCAGCAGCCCTTCGACGACGTACGGGTCCTGATCGTCGGTCAGGACCCGTACCCCACCCCGGGACACGCGGTGGGGCTGTCCTTCTCGGTCGCGCCCGAGGTGCGGCCGCTGCCCGGCAGCCTCATCAACATCTTCCGGGAGCTGAACGCCGACCTGGGGCTGCCGCAGCCGTCCAGCGGCGACCTCACGCCCTGGACGCAGCAGGGCGTGCTGCTGCTCAACAGGGCGCTCACCACGGCTCCGCGCAAGCCCGGCGCCCACCGGGGCCAGGGCTGGGAGGAGGTCACGGAGCAGGCCATCCGGGCCCTGGCGGCGCGTGGCAAGCCGCTGGTGTCCATCCTGTGGGGCCGTGACGCCCGCAACCTGCGCCCGCTCCTGGGCGACCTGCCCTCCGTCGAATCCGCCCACCCCTCCCCCATGTCGGCCGACCGGGGCTTCTTCGGCTCGCGCCCGTTCAGCCGGGCCAACGACCTGCTGATCCGCCAGGGCGGCCAACCGGTGGACTGGCGTCTGCCGTGACCGGGGCGTCGGCCGGCTCCGGATTCCTCGCCGTGGACTCCGGCGGGTCCGGACTCCGGGCTGTCGTGGGCACCGCCGAGCGCGGTCCGCTGGCCCGGACGGCGTCCGGGGAGCCGGTCCGCACGGGTGAGCGGGGCATCGACCCCGGGCACTTCATGGCGCGACTGCTGCCACTGGTCCGTGCGTTGACCGCCGAGGCCGGGCCGGTGCCACTGACCGCTGCGGTCGTCGGCGCGGCCGGGCTCGCCTCCCTGGGGGACGCCCTGCGCGCCGAACTGCCGGGCGCCCTTTCCCGGGAGCTGGGGGTGCGCAGGGTCGCGCTGGCCGCCGACGCGGTGACCGCGTACGTGGGCGCCCTCGGGCCCCGGCCGGGAGCGGTGGTCGCCGGTGGTACGGGCCTGATCGCGATCGGCACGGACCTGACCGGCTGGCGCCGTGCCGACGGTTGGGGGCATCTGCTCGGCGACTGCGGGGGCGGGGCGTGGATCGGCCGGGCGGGCCTCGAGGCCGCGCTGCGGGCCCATGACGGGCGCGAGGGCGGCTCTGCCCGGCTGCTGGCGTGTGCCGAGGAGGTGTTCGGGCCCGTGACGGGGCTGCCCGGGGCGCTGTACCCGCGGCCGGACCGGCCCGCCGTGCTCGCCTCGTTCGCGCCCCGGGTGGCCGAGTGCGCGCAGCGCGATCCCGTGGCGGCGGGGATCCTGCGCGCCGCCGCCCGGCACCTGGCCGACTCCGCGGCGGCCGTGTGCCCCACGGCCGGTGAGCCCCGGGTCGCCGTCACCGGCGGCCTGTTCAAGCTGGGCGACCCGCTCCTCGGGCCGCTGGACGAAGAACTGACGCAGCGGCTGCCGGGAGTGCGGCGCGTGCCGGCCGAAGGGGATCCGCTGGGCGGCGCGGTGCGGATGGCGGCGGAGCTGAGTGCCGGTGGGCTCACCCTGCCGGGTGACGCGACGATGCTCTCCGTGACCACCCGGTCGGGTGATTGATCCGATCACGCCCGATCCGTACATAACTCATCAGACAAAACAGGACGGATACCGCTCACCTGCCCCCTCCCCGAACAGGGGAGCCCAAGAAGCCAGTAACATGCGGCGCCATGAGTTCCCCCACTGGGCCCGCGGATGGCCTGCCAGTACGAATGCCGCGCCCCCGCCAGCCCGGACGGCACCGCCGTCCCGAGCCGCTGGTTGCTCCCGAGGGCGCGCCCGCGCTCGTCCTCGCCGTGCCGGGGACGCCCAGTAGCGCCACGCGCAGCCTCGCCGAGGAGGTCGTGAGCATCGCCCGCTCCGAGCTGCCCGGCCTCGACGCCCGCATCGGGTACCTGGACGGGGACAACGCGGAGTTTCCCTCGCTGCAGGCCGTGCTCGTGCACGCCGCGGAGGAGCGCACGGCCCGTTACGAGCAGGCCCGCGCCGCCGGCATGGACGTCAAGGCGCCGGACGGCCCCGTCGCCGTCGTCGTGCCGCTGCTCGCCGGCCCGGACAGCGCGCTGCTGCGCCAGGTCCGCCAGGCCCTCATGGAGAGCCGTGTCGCCGCCGAGCTGACCGACGTCCTCGGCCCGCACCCGCTGCTCGCCGAGGCGCTGCACGTGCGGCTCTCCGAGGCCGGTCTGGCCCGCGCGGACCGCGCCCGGCTGTTCACCGTGGCGACCGCCGCGGACGGCATCATCCTGGCCTCCGTGGGCGGTGACGAGGCCGTGCAGGCGGCCGGGATCACGGGCATGCTGCTCGCCGCGCGCCTCGCGGTGCCGGTGATGGCGGCGGCCCTGGACCAGGAGGGCTCCATCGCGTCCGTCGCCGAGCAGCTGCGGTCCTCGGGCTCGCAGCAGCTGGCCCTCGCGCCGTACCTGATCGGCCCGGAGATCGAGCCGGGGCTGGTCGAGGAGGCCGCGAAGGAGGCGGAGTGCTCCGCCGCCGAGTCGCTCGGCCCCTACCCGGCGATCGGGAAGCTCGCCCTGGCCAAGTACACGACGGCGCTGGGCATCACGCCGCCGCAGCCGCAGGGCGCGCCGGTTCGCTGACGCCCCCGGCCCCACCGGGCCCACGGCATGAACGGCGAAGGCCCGCTCCGGTTCCGGAGCGGTCGGCCCGGAGGACGAGGATGCCGTCGAGTCCGTAGGCGGTGCCGTCCCGGACCC